>JBHEMC010000160.1:0-6489 GCA_046262775.1 Pyrinomonadaceae bacterium
GGGTCGCGCTGCGCTTGACCCCTTCCTGACTGTGAATTTCATCAGTTGAAGTGTTCACCGGGTGATGTTGGAAGGAGTGAAGGTTGAGCGGGGTCACGCTTCGCTTGAACCTTTCCCAACCACAAAACAAATTCAAACGGCCTTTCTACCTGAATTGCTGGCCGATTTGCTCAGTACCAAAGGTGCCGATACCATTCAAACGAAAACTGAATACCATTCGGTTCTCTTTGCGCAATCCAACATTGAAGGTCGAGAGCTGTGCCGTCAGCGCGCAGCAATCCCAACTATGGCCAATTGTCAGTGTCGAACTGATTAGCGAGTGATTTTCCCTTCCCGGTCGTTTTTGAAAGTCAAAGAAGAACGACGCGCCCCCAAAGAAACCTCGCTCGCGATCGCCCAGGAAAATCGACGGGCTCCACTGCGAACCTCTCAACGTACCGGGCTCCTGGCCGCGAGCATCCGCAAACCGCTGCAAGCTGGGGACCAACTCGATTGCTCGCGTGTAATAGAAACTTTGAAATGCCTGGATCAAGCTGCGGTTGATTCCGAAGGTTGTCGACAATGCCCGCAATCCTCCGCCGCGTGTATCAATGTCGGTGCGAACGTCAACGAAGATATCGTTGCGTGGCCGATAGCGCGCGTCGATATTCAGCGGCGAAAATCTCCTCGGCACGCCTCCGTAGCTAAATCCAGAAAGCGTGTTGATAGGGTAAAACTGATTGCGTCGTCCAGGCTGCAATGCACCACCAAAATAAGGATCGAAGAAGTACTTGCCACGGACGGTGATTGTCAGCGCTTCGTAAGGCTGCGTGGAAATCGGAACAGTCTCCCTGGTTGTGTTTGCACGCGTCGTTGCTCTACTGACATTTTCAGTCGATCGCTGCGTAAAGAATCGATTGGTTACACCAAACTCAATTTCGTTTGTATCAGCGAATGCGTCGATGTAATCGAATCTAATAATGCGATCAAAGTCATCGATGCCGGAAATCTTGCGATAAGTAACGTAGGGTTCGATCAGGTGTCGAAAAAAGAAGCCGCCATTGCGGTGATGGAAGTCTTTTGCCAAAGCCGGAGGTCTGACATCAAATTCGAACTCACCGTACGAACGTGTAATGTTTTGACCGGCAACGGCACCCGTGCTCCTATCAATTGAATTCGAATAGAACGTCACGCGACCACCACCGGTTGCCGTAAAGGACCAGCCGGCGAATGTCAATGGCAATTCAAAACGTGGGTGCAGGTCTAATCGCTGCACGATCGATGGCGAGATAATTGGATCGCGACCAACATCGTTCCGAAATGTTCCGAGGTCCTCGACTGTTTCTTTGCGGCTCACTCCTTCGGCGCCGCCATCAAACGAAAAATAAATCGGGACCTTTTTCAGTAAAGCCAACGCAGTCGGACGTCTGTCAATTGTGACGCTGGGTAGTTCCCTGATTCTAATCCGGGAGTTCGGCAGAGAAGTCACCTGCGTCCGAGCAAGAAAGTTAAAGCTATACTCGTTGTGATTCTTATTGACGAAAACCTGCGACGTCTCTTCAGGTGATATAGCTTGCTGAATGTTGTCGGAAAAGATCTGCCGGAATGCGAGGTTGGAAGTTATGTTCACATCGGCGGCTGCGGTGAAACCATTGGGAAAATAGTGCACGCCTTCGATGTAAAAGCTCGAACCACCTTGATCAGGATGCGTCGCATCCGCTTTCGGGCCGAAGATGCGGTCCTTGACGGCAAAGAATCCCGCATTCAGAAATGACCGAGAGTTGGCACGCGTCCGTAAATCACCACCAAGTCCCAATCCGCGCGAAGTATAGATGTCACTGCGGAGCGTGAAATCTGCTGAACGTCCAAGAGTTTGATAGTAAGCCGACGATAACCGAAACCCTTTTGCGCCTGATCCACCGAAGGTTGGTGTTAGAAATCCTGAGGCACGATCGCGATGCTTGATAGATATCGAAGCGTAAGGCAGATAGATAATCGGGACTCTTTTAATCCTTAGACTCGGTGAATAAATACGTACTCTATCGCCCGTTTTGATCTTTGCTTTGTGTGCGTGGAAACTCCACTTGGGTATGTCTTCATCGCAGGCAGTGACCTGGACATTTGTCGCAACGATCGTGTCGAGACTAATCTTTTCCACGCGATCGGCAGTGAAGTACAACCGCGTGCCGTCCTGGGTTTGGTTCGTGAAGCCTGTTGAGTTGACGAAGAAGCCTGTTTTTGTTTTGTAGTCCCACTCAGCCCGCGTGCCGGTGATGCGTTGCTGGTCAGCCTGATCGAAAACAACGTTTCCTTCCGCTACCACTCTGTTCGCCGCTTCATAAACTGTCACTTTGTCAGCCTGTAATCGATAAGTGCCAATTCGCACGTCGACGTTTCCTTCGTACACTGCGACACGGCTGTCTTCAGGACCGGAAACTGTTTGTGTTGTTGCGTCGACTGTAATTTCATCCGACGGCATTCCCTGAACGCCACCCGACCTCGCCGGCCGTTGTCGCACAGGTTGATCGTTGTTCAAGGGATTTACGTTTGGAGTGTCTGTCATCGGATTCGTTACTTTCCGATCGACAGGGTTGGTTTGCTGGGCAATCGCGAGTTGAAATGGAATAACGAGGAGCAGGCTCATCAGTGTGAGCCGAACTAGCACGGAGAGGCCGCTCAAGCAGGATCTGTGGTGCAAAAGCGAGTCAAGTCCTCCGCCATGGGGCGCACGCGCTGAGGGAGTCAACGCCCGCACCAGTAAATTCGATAGAGCGGGAGGATGCTAACACGAATGCCAAAAAAAACAATCGATCCTTAAAGATGGCCGCATAGCGCACCGATACCAGCGCTTTGGATACAAACACAGAGTTTGCTTTTCGATATCGAAAAGCAGGTCCCGCTTCCCTTGCCACCGCCGTCCAAGGGTATTTGCTATCATCCGGCGCATGCCTGAACGGTACAAACTCATGATCGTTGCTGGAGAGCCTTCCGGCGATGCTCATGCTGCTGCTCTCGTGAAGGCACTTAACTCAAACAAACACGAAATATATTTCGAATACTCTGGCGCAACTGGACCAGCAATGCGTGCCGCCGGCGTGGAGACCGTCGTTAACTCAGATACGCTCGCCATTATGGGTATTGTCGAAGTCGGCCGGATCCTGCCACGGTTCATTGGCGCATATCGCCGATTAAAATCGGCCGCGCTAACTAGTTTTCCTGACGCGGTTGTGCTCGTCGATTGGCCCGAATTCAATCTACGAATCGCAAAGTCACTGCACCGGCGTGGCATGAAGATCATTTATTACATCAGTCCGCAACTCTGGGCATGGCGTCCATACCGCGTCAGGAACATCCGCCGAGATGTTGACTTGTTGTTATCGATCTTGCCATTCGAAAAACATTGGTACGCATCCCGCAAAGTGAACCATGTCGAATTTGTTGGTCATCCCTTGGCGGGCGAAGTGCAGGCGACGTTCGGGCGCGAAGAATTTTGTCGCAAACATGATCTCGATCCGTCTCACCCAATCGTTGCGCTGTTGCCAGGTAGTCGAATTAGGGAACTACAGCGAATTTTGCCTCGCATGCTGGATGGAGTAGAAAGTATGCGGCGCCATCGGCCCGACGTTCAATTTGTTGTTGTAGTGGCACGGAGTCGTTCGATTGAGGAAACCTCAGTAATCATTCCTGAAGCCTTGCGATCAAAGTTGACGATTGTTCAAGGTCAAACGCGTGAAGCTTTGGCTGCCTCGGACGCAGCGGCGGTAGCGAGCGGGACAGCTACGCTCGAGGCCGCGATACTCGGAACGCCCATGGTGATCGTTTACAGAGAGTCAAAAATGAACTGGCACACGCTTGGTCGTTTGATAACTGCTGAGCACTTTGGATTGGTAAACTTGATTGCCGGGGAGCGATTGGTAACTGAGTTGATGCAGAATGAATTGACCGGGGATCAGTTGGCGAACGAGCTGGTTGAGTTGATCGAGCCTGGGCGCGCCGCTTTCTTGCGGCAACGACTACGAGAGGTTGCCGCAGGTCTGGGAGATCCGGGTGCATCGAGTCGAGCCGCCGAAGCAATCATTGTAAATCTGAGACGGTGGAGAACTTCAGAGTTTAAACCTCAGAATTGATACCTCAGATCTCGAACCTTTGGAGGACCCGTCCAGTTCATCTGGCATTGGATATCTGACATTTAATTTTTTCGTTTGATCCAAAAGACTTTCCGGTACGCACGTCCGATGAAAATTCAAATTTCAGATCTCGAATCTCAAACCCAATCTCAGATTCTCACAATCGCAAGAAATAGTTTCACGATTACTGCAGCTTCCTTACTACAGCTTGGGCAGCTTCTCCTCCAGCTCCTCTATTCGATGTCGTAACTTCTTGATCTCTTCCCGCATCTGCGGCAATCTGCCAAGGTGGGCATTCATTCGCTTGTAGTCTGCCAGCGGTTGCACCGGTATGCCCCACCAAACTCCCGGTCGCACGATTTTGCCAGGTAGTATTCCTGCTTTAGATCCAATCACCGCGCCTGATTGCACCCGCGTGTGATCACCGAATCCGACTTGGCCGCCAATCACCGCATCGTCCTCAATAACGACGCTACCGCTGATACCAGTTTGCGCCGCAATCACCACGCGCTGACCAATGTCGCAGTTGTGGCCCACGTGGACGAGATTGTCAATCTTCGTGCCACGACCGATTCGAGTTTGTCCCAACGCAGCCCGATCGACGCACGTGTGGGCGCCTAACTCGACATCGTCTTCAATAACAACCGTACCGATCTGTGGAAATTTGTGGTAACCAAGGTTGTCCCGTACGTAACCAAAACCATCCGCACCGACACAAACCCCCGCATGCAGTATCACGTTATTGCCAATCGATACACCGTCGTACAAGACGGCGCTGGGATGCAACAGGCAATCAGATCCAACGGTCACGTTCATGCCCACAACGGCACCTGCTTCGATACGCGTGTTCGCACCAATGCGAGAGTACTCGCCGATGCATGCATATGGACCAATAAAAGCTGTAAATGCCAGATCGGCAGTCTCCGCCACGACAGCCGTCTCATGAACTGACGGTTCCTTGAGGAGACGCGGGTGTAACAAACCTGCAGCAAAGGCGAAAGCAAGCTTTGGGTTTTCTGTCTCGATGAGCGCCGGCGCTTTAAACTCTGTGTTCCGAGAGGCATCTGTCGGAATCAACAGGCAGGATGCTGAACTGGTTGCGGCACTTGAAAAGAATTTCTTGTTATCGACATATGCGACGTCATTCTCGTGAGCACCGTCCAGATCTGCAACTCGCTCAACGACCACCGTACCGCCACGAATAACACGGCCTTTTACATGAGAGGCAAGCTTGGCAACAGTTATTGGGCTTGTATTAGTCATTCTGAGTTGTGATCGGACCGCTCTGAGAGCTTTCGTTCCGCGAGTGAGTGAATCCGCGCCTTGATTGGTGAATGAAATTAATCAAATGATCCACATGTTCATCATCCAAACTCTTCATTTTTTCAAGCGCCATGTCGTGTGGAATACCGGATCGAAAAAGTAGTTTGTACGCGCTCTTCAGTGCCCGTATGGATTCTTCTGAAAAGCCGCCGCGGCGAAGGCCAACGGTGTTTAGACCCCGAACGCGCGGTGGATTGCCGTCGGTGGTGAGAAACGGTAACACGTCCTGCACAATCTTCGACTTGCCGCCTACCATCGCGTAGCGGCCCATACGCACAAACTGATGAGCGCCGACATTGTTTGACAAGAACACGTGATCTTCAACCGTGATGTGGCCGGCGAGCGCTGCCCCGTTGGCAAAAATGTTGTCGTCGCCCACGACGCAGTTATGGGCTATGTGCATGCCTACCATGAAGAAATTGCGTGAGCCGATTCGGGTTGTCTCCCCTTCGCCACTGGCGCGATGGAGGGTGCAAAACTCGCGAATGATGTTGTCGTCAGCAATTTCGAGATAACTCTTCTCGTTTCGAAACTTTACGTCCTGGGGTTCGCCACCGACCGCTGCGTGTTCATAAACTCGATTGCGTTGACCGAGCGTGGTGTACTTCTTGATCACGGCGTGAGCGCCGATCACCGAGGCCGCCCCAATCGTGACTTCCTCTTCAATGACGGCGTAGGGTCCAATCTGCACGTCAGCGGCGAGCGTGGAACTCGAACTTACAATAGCGGAGGGATGGATTCCTGCTTCCACGGATGACGATACTACACTGAACCCTTGTAAATGATCACTTGTCAGGACCAAAGAAAAGTCAACTCACAAGAAATTTACAGTCTGGAAATTCAGCCCTGCAAAAATTTTCAAGTTTGCACATTTCAGCTCAGAAAAATTCACAGTCAGGAAGGGGTCAAGCGCAGCGCGACCCCGCCCAAGCTTCACTAGCTTCCAACCCACTAGCTTTGCAATCTTTACTAGCAACCCACTTTTCCTGGAGACAACTCATCTTACAAAAATTCACAGTCAGGAAGGGGTCAAGCGCAGCGCGACCCCGCCCAAGCTTCA
>JBHEMC010000161.1:0-6454 GCA_046262775.1 Pyrinomonadaceae bacterium
TCCGTCGTTGTCAATTACCGGCCGGCTCGCGTCAAGTCTACGCGTTACACGCACCATTCGTTCGATGAACGCGTACTGGCCGGCATGCTCCTGACCGAGACCGGGGAAACCCATACTTTCGTTGACCGGTACCCACGCAACGATACATGGATGATTAAAATCACGTCGAACTGCAGTCTGCCACTCTGCAGACAGCAAGTCCTCAGCTTTAGACGACCATTCCCGCGCGTTCGGCATCTCTTCCCAAACGAGCAATCCCAAACGATCGCACCAATACAACCATCGCGGATCTTCAATCTTTTGGTGCTTGCGAACGCCATTGAAGCCAAACATTTTAATCCAACCAATGTCTGTTTGTAGTGCTTCGTCAGAAGGCGCAGTTAAATATCCATCCGCCCAATAGCCCTGGTCCAGCACCATCTTCAAATAGGTCGGTTCGCCATTCAGAAGAAACTTTCCCTCTAGTAATCTTAAGCCTCGCAAACCTACATATGATCGCACTTCATCCAACACGCGATCGCCTTCGAGAAGCCTGATGTTCAAGTCATACAAGTTCGGCGATTCCGGCGACCAAAGTTTCGCGTAAGGAATAATCAGCACAATACGGCCCGTCGCAACTGCCGTCTTGTCTTCTGTACGCGCAACCACCTTCCCGTGCTCCAGTGCTTCAATCTCAATTCGCCACGGAGCTGAGGGCGCGTGCAAATAAATAGTGAACTCAACCAGATTTCGCTGCGCATGAGTAATGAGTCTTAACTCTTCAATGCGAATCGAAGGGACCGGCTCAAGCCAAACGGTTTGCCAAATTCCAGTAGTGCAGTAGTAATCGATTCCATGTGGTAGTGCGGTATGGGATTGTTTACCACGCGGCTGTTGTGGATCCTGTCGATCCTCGACACGAACCGTTAGCCGATTTTTTCCCTGTCGGATGTATGGGGCAATGTCGAATTGAAATGGAACGTGACCACCGCGATTGTGGCCCACTTCATGACCATTAACCCAAATCGCAGATGCATAATCGACAGCTCCGAAATTCAACAACAGATCGTGACCACGCCAATCGTCCGGTATTTCAAAATCCCTGGCGTACCACACTATCTCGTGAACCGATTTGTCATTTATGCCTGACAACTGAGTTTGGTAGGCGAAAGGAACCACGATACGTTCTGGCAATTTACGACCGTCGTGCCAGCTCAGCTCGATGCCTTCGTCTTTATCATCAAAAGCAAATTCCCACTCGCCGTTCAGGTTCAGCCAGCGATCACGAACAAATTGTGGTCTTGGATACTCGGGGCGCGGAACATCAGTTTTCCCGGAGGTCATGGGTAACTTATTTTGTCCTCCTCACGTTCAACCTGACTCAGCAGGCCATTGAAGTGTTGTGTCTGCCGCTTTAGTTCCTCAGCCAACGGCTCATAAATCTTGCGCTCGCCTTTTTCGTTTGCATAATCCCATAAACCATTGTAGCAATGCCGATCATCCACCCAGCCCGGGTGATTCACAATCGGGTAAAGACAAATGCCTTCCATCTGGACGCCCTCTTGCATTGCGGCAGACACTTCCGAGCAGACATAACGAAACCAAATCGGACGAGCTTCATCTTCGATCCCTGTCTCGGCGACAAAGAGCGGTCTGCCATATCGCTCGTAAACTTCTTTAATGATTTCTCGAAACGGTTTGTAACGCGGATTCGTTTGCTCTATGAAAGATCCACCCAATATCCATTGGTTATGGACATAGTAATTGATTCCCAGGATGTCGAGGTACTTCTCTGAGCCGCCAAGTTCGGGTTTCAACCGTCCCGCCAGCATATCCCATGCTTCGTATTGTGATTGGCGATAAGCTTCGGCTGCGCGTCGCTGGTCGCGATTCTTAGGGTCTTTCGGCAGAACATTGATGACCGGATCAATCTGAGTGATTCGCGTGGCGCGATTGACAGCCCACACCTCTTCGATTGCCGCAACAGCAGAGCGGACCAGTTGTTCTTTCAATTCGTTGCCTCGGCCCCGCTCGTAGGGATTGAGCCAGGCTGTTTCACCCGCACCCCACGAGAAGAACGAGATTTCATTTATTGGAGAAATGAATGGAGTTTCGTCGGTTTCGTTGCGCAGCAAAAGGGCGAACTCGCGCGCAAGTTTAGCGAACGCATCTACGAATCGCGCCGAAAAAATATCGAGTCCATCCGGCCATCCGTAATGACAGAGATCCCAGATTACCTGCGTACCTGTTTCGCGCGCTGCGCGCAACATTCCGAGCGCACTCGAAAAATCGTAATGGCCCTGTGTTTTCTCAATGAGGTGCCAGCGCAGCCCTTCGCGTGCAGTGTAGATGCCCTGCTGCTGCAAACGCAGGTAGTCTTCACGGGCAAAGCGGTCGTGCTGTGTTGCTACAATCTCATCGAGACGCTTGCCGTTTTCCAGATAATGCGTTGAGCATTCAAAGCCTCCCAGATAGAAGCTTTTAAAGAGCCCTTGGTATTTCAACATCCCAACCGAATACACCGAGGTCTACCATTCCCCATCTGCCGGGCCAACGTGTCAGCTCTACTGCGTCAGAGCCAATTCCTTCGTCAACACTTCATCGTTGGCAACTTTCGGACGGGACGTAATACTCAGCGTCCGTCCGTTGCCCATCACGACAGCCTCTCGACGTTTTGCATTGACCATCTTTGCGTAAACGGTAAGTGCCTGAGCAACGATCTGATCCATGTTGTAATACTTGTAAGTGGCCAATCGTCCCACGAAGTGAACTCCCGGCGTGGCGTCGGCTAATGCTTTGTAACGCGCATAGAGGTCTGCATTTTCTTTGCGTGGAACAGGATAATAAGCGTCGCCGTCGGCCCGCGGGAATTCATAAACGATGCTGGTCCTCGTATGCTCCTGACCTGTCAAATACTTGAACTCCGTAACTCGCGTGTACAGATGTTCGTTGGGATAGTTGATCACGGGCGCTGGTTGAAATACCGGTACGTCGTGCGTTTCATGTTTGAATTCCAACGAACGATAGGGCAGCTTGCCATACCGGTAATCGAAAAAGGCATCAACTGGTCCAGTATAAATGATTTCGCGATAGGGTATTTCGGTTTCTACTTCACGATAATCGCAATTCAGTAAGATCTTAATGTTTTGGTGATCCAGCATGTTTTCAAACATCCTGGTGTACCCATGCAGCGGCATCGCCTGATAGGTGTCTGTAAAGTAGCGATCGTCCCTGTTTGTGCGCGTTGGTACGCGCGAAGTAACACTAGAATCTAATTCAGATGGATCGAGGCCCCATTGCTTGCGACTATAATTGCGGAAAAATTTTTCGTATAACTCACGACCAACTTTGCTAACGACCACGTCTTCTGAAGTGCGAATCTGATCGCACGGCTCCGCTACTTTCTTGAAAAATTCGTCTACTTCAAATGAAGTCAAGTTCAGCCCATAGAGCGTGTTGATTGTGTCCAGGTTGATAGGGATCGGGACAATTTGCCCATCAACGCTCGCCCGCACCCGGTGTTGGTATGGTCGCCATTCCGTAAAACGGGACAGATATTCGAACACGTCTCGTGAATTTGTATGAAAGATGTGCGGCCCGTATTTGTGCACGAGGATGCCTGCCTCATTGTAATGATCGTAAGCATT
Organism: Pyrinomonadaceae bacterium; assembly: GCA_046262775.1. Classification (GTDB taxonomy): domain Bacteria; phylum Acidobacteriota; class Blastocatellia; order Pyrinomonadales; family Pyrinomonadaceae; genus PSRF01. Next base: position 3,627 of record JBHEMC010000161.1, read on the forward strand.
ACCGCCGATGTGTGGCCGTTTGTCGCACAGCAAGACCTTCTTTTTCGAACCTTGTGCAAGCCTTTCGGCAAGCACACTGCCCGCGTATCCTGCCCCCACTATCAAATAATCAAACATTTTTCTTCTTCCCCTTTGACCGGATTCCTACTGCATCAGGCAACTCCTATAGCTCCAGCCGCCCCCGCCTTTCTCAGTGCCGCTGCGGGCGACTTAATAACCGCTTTGCGCCGGCGACTGGTACCGACTCGTTCAATCAGGGCCCACATATCAGACCAGGTACTATCCCAGGACGTTTGAGATAAAAAGCCGTCAACGTCAGCCAGCCAGCTTTTACGGTCATGGCTTGACAACAGTCGTTCAGCAGCGTTGATGAACTCGCCTGGAGTGTCCGCAATTTCAACCAGTTTCCGATCACCATAAGGCCGGACTACGTCGCGAATCGACGTCGAGATTACCGGCTTCCCAGCAGCAAGGTATTCGGGTGTTTTCGTTGGACTGATGAACCGCGTCGCATCATTCCGCGCGAACAACAACATGGCGACATCCCAACCGGCGACGTACGCAGGTAGATCCTTGTACGCTTTGCTGCCTAGATAGTGGATGTTCTCGCCGCGTGGCAGAGAGTTCGGATCAATCTTTACAACTGGCCCCACGATAACGAAGTGCCAATCGGGTTTCGCTTTCGCCACGGAAGCAAGAAGCTCAACGTCGAAACGTTCATCGACGACGCCAAAGAAGCCGAAACGTGGATTTGGAATGTCAGCTTGATCTTCTGGATCAGACTCCGGGCCGGGCCGACTTCGCGCCTGGGCAAAGTGGTCACGATCAATACTGCTCGGAAATGCATGTACAGACGGATGCTGTTCGCGTTTTACCTCGTATAAACTTTGACCGCCTGTAAAAACCAGATCTGCCCGAGAAAAAAGCTCTCGCTCTAACTTTGTAATGTGCTGCGGCGCGCCTTTAAAGGCTGAGAGCTCGTCCATGCAATCGTAGACGGTCACGGCGGGTTTCAAGTGACGAGTAAATTCCAGCGCCATCGGCGTGTAGTACCAAAGCACGTACTCCCGAATACCTGCGTTTGCAATCAACCGATCCAGCATCTGTCGGAGCACGGCTTCTGTCGCAATTTCACTATGTAAACCTTCGGGCAATCGCGGTACAACAATTCTGACTCCACAATCTCGCTCACTGATTTCGAGACGCATAGATCCGTTTTCAAAGACAGGCTCCTCGACGAAGAACACGCGCCCGCCTCGTGCGGCGCGACTTAGCAAGTGCTGCGGTCTTTGATAAACGAAGTCCCAGCGCAAATGCGATAAACAGACAACATCGAGCGCGTCGGGAGGTTTTTCGGCAGGCCGTGTGTTCCGCTCAGCGTCAACCGCATTCTGATCCTCTCTTGTATTGTTCGCTAACCACACTTTAATCATCTCGTTGGGGTACATTATCGTTCCATTCTTTTGTGCCATATTGGTCTCTTCTTTCTCAAAGTTCACTGCGATCCCGTACTTGCAATCGGCAATTTACAGTTCACCACTGGCGCTGACCCTCAGCCCTCGCTTTCACAACGGTTAGTATTTGTAAGCCGCTTAGACGGTCGCGGCATGGAGGTCTCAACGAAGTGAGACGCTCGTGTAAGGCTGTAATTTGACCGCGCTCGGGTCTATGGCGTTAGTTAAATTACTCGCCTTCTTTTGGTACAACCGATCAAGCAGTTACGTTGCTTTATCGTTCGCTTTTTCGGCTCTAATTGACTGCACCTAAACGAACTGCAAGCTCGGTGCCGTCCGCTGGCTGCGAAACAATTCTTGCGACGTATGAGGAACCGCAACTGCAACCACAGACAATTAACGCGCTCGATAAGAACAATCAAGAGGCGCTAGGTGCCCGTGTCCCCCGGTTGCCCACGAACACTAACGCCAACCAACTCGGCAGCCCTGTGAACCTTCACTTCCGTCTTGAGGGGCGGCCGATCGATCCGATCATTCCCCCTCGCTCACGTCACCGGATTTACCTTGTCCGGAGGAATTCGCCGTGGTTACGGCGTCTTCTGTTGGTTAACTACATTGCTGCCCACGACTGTTACCTAATTGGGCTTCGCTTCGTGAATCTTTACTGAGTTGTTTAGTTAGTCGGGACCAATGTAGCAATGATCGGAACAAGTCGTGTTGCAGATGAGTTTCTTTTTATTTGCTACATGTGTCGCGGTTGTTTCTTCCGTACAAAACCAGCGTGTTTTGGGACTTTTGTCATTGGAGCAAAGTCTAAATTTTCGTCGCGCCGCTCAAAACACGGCATTCACTTTGCTGAGAACACGGCGACAGTTCACAACTTGGAGGGAAAACACTGATGTCAGCTGAAGCAAGAGTTACAACCGACCATGATGAAATACGTCGTTGGGTGGAAGAACGAGGAGGTAACCCTGCGAGGGTAAAATCAACAGGAAGTAAGGACGATGTCGGCCTGGTCAGGATTGATTATCCCGGGTTCAGTGGGGGCGACACACTCGAGGAAATTAGCTGGGAGGAGTTTTTTGAGGCGTTTGAAGAGAACAATCTTGCCTTTTTGTATCAGGAAGAAACTAAATCCGGGAATGAGAGTCGTTTTTCTAAGCTGATCACGCGCGCTTCTGCAAGTAAAGAAAAACGTTCAGGGCACTGAGTTCACTCGAGTTGCTCATAAGTACAAAGGATTGGTTTTTTATCCGGACGCCAACGAAGGAACTTGGTTCCGTGTCGAAAACGTGCACCGCTAAAGTGGTCGTATCGAACTTCAACGACTGCCTGGGCTTCACGATTCCCATTCACTGCTGCGCGCTTTGGGCT
>JBHEMC010000162.1:0-6445 GCA_046262775.1 Pyrinomonadaceae bacterium
CGATGGTGCGATAACCGTGGTCGCCTGCGTGCTCCGCTGGAGTGTTCTCCGCCTTTGTCCAGATGCCGGGATTAGTCTCCTTGACCATCTGCTCGCAATAATCCACACCGACCAAATTGTCCTGAAAGATATTGTGATCGAACATGTACTCGGCAGCCTCGCCGAGATTCACAATCCAATCAGCCAGCGCCGGCGGCAAGGCGCCAAACGCCATATTCTGCGCATACATTGCGCAGGTCGCGTGATTGTCGCCGCAGATCCCGCAAATCCGACTTGTAATAAAGTGAGCGTCTCTCGGGTCTTTGCCTCTCATGAAAACGCTGTAGCCGCGAAATATCGATGAGGTGCTATGACATTCGACAACCTCGCGATTATCGAAGTCGATTTTGGTGAAAATTCCCAGACTCCCGATGATTCGAGTAATCGGGTCCCAGTGCATTTCAACAAGATTCCGCTGGTTTGCCGCTTTTGACAATTGATCCAGTTGCGAACTAGTCAAAGACTGGTCACTCCTTCCGAGGTAATGCCGAATTGTAATAAAGCTGGGTCGATCACAGAGTCGTGCCGACAGAGATTACACAAAAAAGCCTTCGCTTCACTCCAACTTAGTAATGTAGTCGTCGATCCTTCCAGAGCACCTTACGATGTACTCACATTGGTAGAGTAACAACTTCAAAGGGGAACCGATTTCGATGGTCATCAGGGTTGGGGAAATCCTGATGGCGTCCGTCACTACGACTGACTATTGTTTGAATTAACGTCGGCAGTTTAGCAGGAAGAGGTCAGGATTGGAAAAGAAATCGGACCATCGACCGACCAAAATCTAAATCCCAATACGCCTAGAAAATCATCAGCATAGAGCATCTAGCGACAATAATGGATTGAGAATGCTTAATATCTGTCGATTATCTTATTGTGTGGAACAAATACCGAGGTGCGAGCATTTTGACTCCAGCTGAGTAACAGCCGCCAGGTAGAAGGCCACCGTATCGGAGTTTGAACCCAGATCATTTCGTGGTCAAGCCGGCGCTGTAACGTCTGTACTACACGCTTGTTCAAACGTTGTTCAGGACAAATCGTGGTCCTTACGTGTGTCTCAGTCGAAGCGTTTCTCTACCGAACACTTCTCACTATTTACGCACAAATGGCTGGGCGGAAATCACAGCCAAGGTGCGCGTTTGTTAGGCCTCGACCCTACATTACTGTGTCTTCAGCGCGCACGGCGACTAAGGCGGCGCCACAACACTAACTCGGCATTCTTCATTTGATCGTGCGTAAACAGTTCGAGTTGACTAATTAGCTCTGATTTCGATCGAGTCAAGCGCCGCAGTGCCTTCGGTTATTTTATTTTCAAAGTCATCTCCCCAGCAGTTTAGATAGAAAATAAAAAACCGCGTGCCGTCGAAGCCGCCTTGAACAATAAGATGCTCCGAGAAACCAGCTTCATAACTCACATCAGCCCTCGCGCGGTACCAGTCAACATTTCCGGTGCGAAACGTCTTGATGATCTTGAAGCTGGAAGTTTTTATCGGCAACTGTGCCTTCGAATTTTCTTCGAGAAAAGGAGGGATGTCCTCTTTCTGTTGTAGCAACTTGCCACTAGGTAGAATCGAAGACGCGATTGAGGCGCCTCCGTGAACGTCTAGAAAAATGCTGGAATTTGGATTCCGTTCATCGGGTTCGGAGCGGTACCACTGTTCCCCCAAGTCTATATAGAAATCTGTATAGCCACCGTAAAAACGCCACTTGGTCCGATCTTTAGTACTGCGTGTCGCAACGAGACTGAATGTTGTCGTCTCGTCGAATCTCATCCACACATCGTCCTGGGCAGGCAAAGAGTTCTCGCTGGAGTTGGTGGTTGGCTGGCGTTTGATAATTCCTTTTTGTTTTCGTTCATAGAACATTCCTGTAACTGGGAGAATACTCGTAGAAATTTCGCTGGTACCCAGTAATTTCAAATCTTTGTCGCTGTCATGTGGCGCTACACTGAAAGTTTCGTTTCCAACCAGGTCGTAAGAATCGGGATAACTTTGGGCCACTGAGAATTCCCGTTTCACCGGCACCCGTTTTCCCGGCAGCGTGAACTCATACATATCCGACCACTTTTCGCCAACGATGACGGGCTTAGCGGGGAATGGCAGCAATTGAGTCACTGTTAAAGATTGGCGCACCGCATCCTCGCCGAGAAACGCATTAACCATCGCGTCCTGCTTAGCTCGAGTTTCAAAATCCGGCGTGAGCTTGGCTAATTCAGTTCGGTATTGATCGAGCAGCAGATCCATATCCTGCACATCGATGATTCGGCCTTGTTTGTCGACGACGATCCTAAATGGCCGGTCGATAAGATATTTGGCCAATGCCTGGCGAACCGATTCAATATCCCGGAAATAACGGATGAAGAACTCGACCTTCTCGTTTTTGGGCATCTGTTCCAATCCGGCGAAACCCGGATTTACCTCATCGGTCTTTCGTCGAGTGTCCCACACGACGACATAGCCACGGTCGTTTACAAGAAACTTTGCCCAAGCATCGACCATTCGGCCGAAAGTTCGTGCAGACCGTACATACTTGTAAGTGATTTCAATTACCGTATTACCTTTGGGATCTCTGTCCAGCACTTTCCAAAGGGAATTTAATCTTCTGATGGTAATGGTCTGTCCGACTGCTGTTGGGATATTAAAAAGCTGAGCGTCAAACGAGAAATCTTTATGCGGATCATCTTCAGTCTCTACCCATTGGGTAACGACCTCGTGTAGTTCGCCCGGATGGGGGTAGAACTCCAGAGTCATCGGCGTCGGCTTTGACGTGGAAACTGGAAGTTGAGCGACAGCAACGCAGGTGCCGGCTGTTAAGATGATTAAGATGATCGTGATCCTTACAAGACTTTTCATTGCTGACCTCTGATTTTGCTTCCCACTGCCTTGACAAGAGGCATATTAGGCGCAATTTTTTCCGCTCGAGCGAGGTATTGAAGCGCCGTCTCCGGCCGTTTACTATTGTGGGCCCATTCGGCAATCGTTAGCAGGATCGTCGGATTCGCCGGCGTGATGCGCAGAACTTCATCGGCAATGGCATCCGCTTCCGAAATGTTGTCCATAGCGAGCGCGACTATCGACTTTGCAGTCAGAGCTCGTAAACGCGACAGAGGACCTGATGCTTTGTCCGCCAGTACCTTGTTCGCGAGCGACTCGGCATTTCGCAGATGCGACTCTGGGTCCTCAAAAATGGCTATACCAACCTCAGCAAGTGAAAGTGCTGACTCCGCTGCGGCAGTGTCCGGGTCTGTCTTACTTAGCTTCAATGCGCGGTCAATAAAGTCGCGCTTGCCAGTCAATATGTTGCCCTCGGATATTTCAAAGAGACCGAATCGAAGATACGCCTCAGACGAACTAGGGAACCCTCGCTGAATCAAACGAAACTCCTTTCGAGCCTCTTCGAATTTCCCTGTGGCAGCCAAAGCATCGGCATTAAAAAGCCTCAATTGCAGCGAGTCCGGAACGGAGCGCGCTGCGTTCTTGACCGCATCAAGGGCTTCTTGATTCTCACCAAGCATAAAATGCGCTGTAAACAAATCTATCGACGCACGCACCTGGTTTTCGGGATCCTCGGGCGCAAGTTCGAGTGCCCGTTCGGCGTTGTCGATCGCCGAAACGAACCGAGTACGCTGCAAATCATTCTCGGCTTTAAGACACCACACCTCGGGTTCGTATGGATCGTTGACTAGCAGTTTTTGGATTTCAACCGTCGCACGATCAAATTGCCCGCGCGCAATCATTCCGGTGATAGCTGCGCCGTCTATGTTTGATCTCATTGCACCAGCCGACGACGGAATTGAACCCTTAAAATCGACCCGCGTTGTGAGGGAACTGTTGGGCTGCGATGATGCGTCATTTATCTTCTGCGACAAGTCGTCGACGACCAGCATGGCGCGACTTCCGGCCGATGTTCTCAAGCGAACACCGCCCGTAACGTAGAGATCGAATTGCGACGTTGAGCCGGTGTAGACCCTGGCGTTGACACCGTCATATGTTTTTTCCGCGAGCGTTACGGCAGGCAAGCCAACCAGGCGGTCGATCCATTGCGATCTGACATCCATTTGTCGCCAGATTTTTCCCATCAGCACAACATCGAATAGACCATGAAGTCGGCTGATGTCTGCAAATTTTGTCTCGAGTTCTGGCAATGCCCGAGTAAATCCATCCGCCAATTGATTTGCGATAGCATCAGACGTTCCGATTCCGACAAGGCCATCGCGCGCGCGGACCATCTGCTCTGAAAGAACTTGCATGCCGTTTGCAAAAAACACCGACTGTCCATCGCTGGAAAGCTCAATGCTTCCGGGATGGAGAGGCAGAGGATAAAACCAGAACCGACTCATCACGTCCACATGGTCGTAACGATCGCTTTGTTCCAACAGGATCGTGTCAATTGATTTGTAACCTGCAACGTCCGCCTTAACTACGCCGGCGTTTATCTTTTTCATCAAATAATCGGCATCAAGCATAGTGCGAGCGAATTGCGAATTAACAGGCACACCACCGACGCGAACACTCTGCACACCTCCAATGTTTGATGGATCAGGATCGAGACTACAGAAGGGGGAGTCGTTGTTGATGTACGAGGCTGTAATACCGTTTACAATTTCGTCGATGCTCAGGGCTGACGCTGGTGCTGAAGGAACACCGATCAAGTAAATATCGTTGGCGGGATCGATACGGTAACCAATAATGCGCCCGATGAGGCCCGGCTTAGACAGTCTCTCTGGCAAGGTACTCCACTTGTCGCGAAAATGATCGGCCTCCGTAACGAGCTGTCTGAGCGAGACGGTCACTAATTCACTCGGTGATTGGCGTGGCAATGTCGATCGATAGGCGGAAGTTAGATCGTCGATAAACTTTGTGATCTTCGCTTGCGCGGCGGAGCTTTTGGAATCTTCTAAATCACCCGCGATAGACGCAAGGCTGGGCGCACCTTTTGCACGTCGCAACATTTCTCCGAGCAGTAGTTCGTTGTACTGGATCTTTACCCCTTTTGGAAATCGACTCGCCATGGCCTGCTGAACGAGAACCGCGGCCCTCTGGACGGCGAGCATTGAACGATCGTTCCGGAGCGCTGCTACCATCAACACCGGGTTGAATCGAATGAACATCCCTCTCACAACTTTGGAGCCGAGGTTCGGCGTGGAGGCGATCTCCTGCTTAACAGCATTCACGACTGCGTTATAAAACTTTACGGTGTCGACTTTGATTATTAAATCTCTGGGAAGGTCAGAAGGCGTCGCGAGGCCGCGAGCGCTATTGAAAACGTTGACCAGGCTGATCTCGACAGTGCGATTGACCGCACCGTTGGCGATCTCGCCTTTGAATCTGGCAAAGAGTTGCTGCAGTTCGACACCCACGGACCAATTCGGATCGTGAATCTGATCGTATCTGATGGTTGAGGTTATTTTGGTCGAGGGTGATACCGGACCCTCGAAACCAATCTCAGAGACCGTTGGCGTGTCCGTCTTGAACTCGAGGGACAGTTTTGCCATCGCGGGTTGCTCGGCGCCCGGCAATTTGGGTAACGCAGTTCCCAGTTCGAACTTGAAGCGATCGTCTCCCAGGTACGATCCGGAGATCTGCATGCCTTCGGGGAGTAACTCAACCAAGCCGCCAGCATCTTCGCCGCCTGTCACCTTGTACTCGGCGGTAACTCCCAATTCATTTAGCCGTTGAGCGAACGTAAGCTGCTGTTCGCGAAGTTTGTCCCAGTTCGGATCAGGCGGCGGCGGCTCAATAAGTTGTGACCAGCGACGGCCGCGGGAATCCGTTTGAGTGATCTGAGCGGGCGCAAGAGCGGTTGCTGACCAGAGCACAAGCAACAACACTAGGTAGGAAATGGTTTTACGGAATTTCAATGATTCGACTACTCGATTCGCAAGTGAAGCCCATCCGTATGGTAGGGCGAGTTGTGTGGTCCTTCGTGCATCTCAAGCTTCCGTTCTTAGCGTTGCGACTCTCTTTTGGGTTGGCTTATTACGTGAGTGTTAACCGCTTAGCTTTATGGCTCCCGGCAGGCTGCTTTCGATCGCCAGGTAGTTTTACCCAAAATACCCTGCCGCATCAAGGTTCGATTAGCCCTTTGCACGCGGTCCATAACATGGCGGGTAGCAAACACTTCGAGTTGCTATACAAAAATATAAATAGCTGATCCAGGGTTTTTCAAGATCTTACGCCCATAGATTCTAGTGCTATTAATCTCGGGAAAGGAGGTTCGTTGGTGTCGCTAGCGGTCCCACGATTCCGTCTCTTGGACCAAGAACGCGACGTTGAAACTACGAGAATTCTGTCCGTTGTAGGCCACCCAGTATTCACCTGAACCACTCAAATTCACAAGAATTCAACAGTCAGGAAGGGGTCAAGCGGAGCGCGACCCCGCTCCAAGTTCCATCACCACCCAGCAT
>JBHEMC010000163.1:0-6404 GCA_046262775.1 Pyrinomonadaceae bacterium
ACGTGGGGCCGTGCGATGTATGTCAGTCCGGGCTTGATTGTCGACGGCAAGTTGGTAACCAACGATTTGGTCGACATCAATTTGGGAATCCGTATTTTGCTCGGCAGTTCTTATTATGACGACTGGCAGCACGGGGAAACTTTTGTAAAAGTAGATCCGCTCGGCAACCCTGTCGATCAATTGCATCCATGGAATCAGACTACAATTCCGAGACCGCAGAAGCGCGACTTTAATGACAAGTACACCTGGGTTGTGGCGCCGCGATGGTTTGATCAGACCACAAAGGAATATCTCGCGCTCGACAGTGGCGGCGGCCCGCTCGCCCGCCTTTGGTCAACCGCTTTGAATGGTCTAGTCGATATAGGCTACGTCAAAGCCACTGGACACAGTGTAAAGATCAATTTGCCACGCACGGCACTGAAGCCCGAGGTAGAATTCGAGTGGAAGATTCCCAAATGGAACAATGCGATTGAGCGGAATCGCGCCCGAACCTATTTTCAAGCGTATTCTGCAGCTGCCGCACTTTATTTTGTGGAGCGCGGCCTGCAGGAGGTGCAAGCCGGACGAACCCAGACGTGGTCACCTTTCACGGTGCCCCAGGATGCGATTGGCTGTGGCTTTCATGAAGCAGTCAGAGGAATGCTCTCGCACCACCTCGTGATCCGTGACGGAAAGATTGCGAATTATCATCCTTATCCTCCTACTCCATGGAATGCGAGCGGACGTGATGTTTACGGAACACCGGGACCGTATGAAGACGCGATTCAAGGGACTCCAATTTTTGAGGAGAATGGTCCGGATAAATTTAAGGGCATCGATATCATGCGTGTTGTGCGCAGTTTCGATCCTTGCTTGCCCTGCGGCGTTCATATGTACCTGGGTCCGGGAAAGGTTTTGGAGACGCATCACTCACCGATGTTTGGAATGGTGCGTTAGCGACTCGTGACTATCATATGATTGAAGAAGGACAAGTCCGCAAGCAGGCGCAAGAAATTGAACGACTCGTTCGTGAGTTCGAGACAATTACAGACGCAGAGCTGCGCGAAAAAGTAGTGACGCTCGTTCAGTCGCTTATGGCTTTGCACGCAGCAGGCATTGAGAGGTTAGTTCAGATAATTACTGAACAAGAAAAGTCGTCGCGCCTGATTGTGGATAAATTAGCCAATGATGGTTTAATTGCAGGCCTCCTCGTGCTTTATGGGCTCCATCCGCTGAGTCTTGAGATGCGAGTCGAACGAGGTTTGGAGCGTCTGCAGTTTAATCCGATTATCAAGAGCGCCAGTCTTGCACTAATCGGAATCAGTGAGGGGATTGTACGGCTGCGAGTTCAAAATCAATCGAGCTGTCATTCCTCGAAACAGGCGCTGAGGACAGCAGTAGAAGAAGCCTTGTATGAAGCCGCTCCTGATGTAACTGAGATTCAGTTCGTTGAGGAAGCGCAAAAAGAATCTGCGGTGAGTTTTGTGCCCTTAATCAGTCTGCGAGGTAAGGACGGTTTTAAATCTACGCTCAATCGGCCTCTGCCAAAAACATAATGAATTCGGAACTCGTCGAGAGAATCATCCACGCGCTGCTGTACGAGGGGTCTGTTCTCTATCCGTATCGGCCTTCGTCGATAAAGAACCAGCAGCGATGGAATTTTGGGGTTCTTACGCCGAAGGCTTTCAGTGACGCTCATCAAGGAACCGAAGCGTGGATGATGCAGACCGAGTGCCTGGTGCGCAACCCAAATGGCGCTCGGATAACTATCGATGTGCGCTTTCTGCAGTTGGTTTCGCGCCCAATCGATCAAGCAATCGACAGAATGCGAATTCAACCTAATGCGGATATGAAGACTGCTGACTCCGTAGCTGAGGCCTGGGTAGAACCTGTGGAGCGTAATTTTTCAACAACAGTTGACCTGACCGAACTCACGATCAAGCCCCGCAGATTTTCTTTCCAGTTGCCCGGAAAAGAAGAAACGAAAACTCTGGAAAAAGCGAGTAACCAAGATCAGCTGCATATTACTCAGGAGCAAGCGCTTGAAGGTTGCGTAGAAATAAGTGCGAAACTACTTACGCCGCAGCTCTCCAGGTTGCGCGTCCGCATTAAGAACCTGATGCACATGACGGGAGAACGCAAAAGGACACGCGGCGAAATGTTGCTCTATTCGTTCATCTCAACTCACACGATTTTTAATATTCAAAATGGCGAGTTCGTGTCTCTACTCGATCCGCCGGAGGATCTGCGTGAGATCTCCGCTGAGAGCAAGAACATCGGATGTTGGCCGGTTCTGGTGGGCGAAGCAGGGGAACGAAATAGCATGCTCTCTGCTCCAATAATTTTGTACGACTATCCGCAGGTGGCGCCTGAAAGTGCCGGTGATTTTTACGACTCAACGGAGATAGACGAGATGCTCACACTTCGCGTCTTGACACTCACTAATAAAGAAAAAGTCGAAATACGCGAAGGCGATGACTTCCGGGCTCGGCAGGTATTAGAACGCGCCGAAGCGTTGCCATGGGAGCATCTTGCTCGCGTTCACGGAGCAGTGCGCGGTCTCGCACCCATAAAGGATGAAAGTCTTGACTGAGTCGGAATGGCAATTGCTTGAAGAAAGAACTGCCCTGGAGGGCATTTGGTTGTCTGGCGTCCAATTGAGGACAGGCGATCAAGTGCGGCTTTGTCCACGAAATGGCGGCGATGTTTTTGATCTCGCACTGGCCGGCAAGCTGGCCGAAATTGAATCGATAGAACAGGATTACGAAGGCAAGATCTACCTGGCGGTGGTTCTTAACGACGATCCGGGACGCGACCTGGGACTGTCACGTCATCCGGGGCATCGGTTCTTTTTCGCGCCGGATGAGGTTCAGCCATTAGCGATCGAGAGGAATACCGGCCTTGGCTAACAAACGCATCCTCGTGGCCGGCATCGGCAACATTTTTCTGGGCGACGATGCGTTTGGTTGCGAGGTGGCCCAGCGCCTCTTCAAACGCGCAATGCCTCAAGGTGTACGAGTCGTTGATTTCGGAATTCGCGGCTTTGATTTGGCCTACGCACTGCTGGAGAATTACGAGCTTTCTATTCTGATTGATGCGACCCCTCGCGGAGGGGCACCGGGGACTCTGTACGTTATTGAAGTCAATCCCAATCTGGACGAACTCGAAGCGGATGAACTCTCGTTGGATACGCACGCAATGAATCCGTTGCGAGTGCTCGGATTGGTTAAATCGATGGGTGGACAGCTAAAACGAATTCTTATCGTGGGTTGTGAACCGTCAGAAACTTCAGAACAGGACGAGATACGTCTTAGTGAATCAGTGTGGGCAAGTTTAGATAAAGCGGTTGAATTAGTGGAGTCGCTTATCGCAAGGCATTTGGACCATTGCGCGGTGAGCACCGCGCAAATGCAGCCCGTTGCGCTGACGTAATCGATTCATGCACGAACTGTCCATTGCCCTGAGCATAGTCGAAATGGCGGAGCAAGAGGCTCGCGCAAGGGGTGGAGTCCATGTCAAGGCGGTTCATTTAAAGCTGGGACTCTTGTCGGGCGTTGTGAAAGAAGCGTTGCACTTCTCTTATAATATGAGTTGTGAAGGAACGTTGCTTGAAGGTTCCGAGTTGCTGATCGAGGAAACGCCGGCGGTGATTTATTGTGACGAGTGCGTCGCCGAACGGCCCTTAGCTTCGATTCAAAGTTTTTTCTGTCCTGTTTGTGGAATATCCACGCCCAAAGTTGTTCGTGGGCAGGAACTCGAACTAGTCGCGATGGAGATAGAGTCATGAGTGCAACCGCACGCCTGGTTGAGCTGCGACAGAACGTAATGAAGCAAAATGACGTGCTCGCGCGCAGCCTGCGACAGCGGTTTCAGGCGCAAGGCATTTACGTGGTCAGTATTGTTTCCAGCCCGGGGTCCGGCAAGACCGCATTTCTGGAAAAAACACTGGCAATGTTGCGCGATCGATTTCGTGTCGCCGCGCTCGTTGGAGATTTAGCAACCGAGAATGATTCTGAGCGTCTGGCGCGCGCTCAAGTCCCGGTGAAGCAGATCACAACCGGCACCATCTGCCATTTGGATGCGCAGATGGTTGAATCGGCGCTCGCGGATTGGCAACCTTCTAATCTTGACATTCTGTTTATCGAGAACGTCGGTAACTTGGTTTGCCCGTCCAGCTACGATCTTGGTGAGAATCTCCGGCTGATCTTAATGTCGGTGACAGAAGGTGAAGATAAACCGCTGAAGTATCCGACGATTTTTAACACTGCCGACGTTGCTATTATCACCAAAATGGATTTGGCTGCGGCCGCTGAATTCGATTTGTCACTGGCCTGTTCAAACATACAGGCGGTGCGGCCCGGTATGCAGGTCATGAAGCTTTCAGCCAAGACTGGACTTGAGTTCGATGATTGGGTGGATTTTCTGAAAGCTGAACGTGAACAGCTTTATGCCGGCGTTCTTCAGTGAGTTGTTGGACTTTGCTTAACTATTCCATGGGAACCAGGGTTCAAATACAGTTGCAAGGAGTGGTCCAGGGTGTTGGCTTTCGACCCTTTGTTTTCCTGATGGCCCAACGCCGGGCGCTGCGAGGTCAAATAAGAAACAACAGCGCGGGGGTTCAGATTGATCTTGAAGGTGAACCTAACGCCATCGAAGAGTTCATTGCTGACATCACGTCTAACCCACCGCCTTTGTCGAGTATTGAATCAATAGAGCGGCGTAACGATTTAGCTCCAGTTCATTTCGATGCATTTCAAATCGTCCCAAGCTCAGTAGCAACAGACAAACGGGTTTCCATTTCCCCTGACATTGCGACCTGTTCTGACTGTCTGACAGAGCTGTTCGATCCCGCGGATCGCCGTTATCGCTTCCCATTCATCAACTGTACCAACTGTGGTCCCCGATTCACGATCGTTGAAGACGTTCCTTATGATCGTGCAAGAACGACCATGCGGTCGTTCGAAATGTGTGTGGAATGTGAAACAGAATATAAAAATCCTCTAGACCGTCGTTTTCATGCCGAACCCATCGCGTGCGTCCAATGCGGTCCGCAACTCTGGCTCACTAACGCAGCCGGATCTCAGATCGAAACGGCGGACACGGATGTCATTGGTTACACAAAACTGCTGCTTCGCGAAGGTCAGATCGTGGCTGTCAAAGGGATAGGCGGATTCCATTTAGCCTGCGATGCTCTGAATGGCGAGGCCATTACGCGTCTGAGACAGAGGAAATATAGAGAGGCTAAGCCATTCGCGATGATGGCTGAGTCAATTGAGGTGATCAGACAGTTTTGCGAAGTCTCGAACGCAGAGGAGGAATTACTCCTGTCGCCGCAAAGACCGATCGTTTTGTTGAATCGTCGCGTCAGGGCAAATCTTCCGCAGGCTATTGCGTACGGCACTCGCACGTTGGGGTTCATGTTGCCCTACTCGCCTATTCACCATTTACTTTTGAAGGATTCTGGCCAGCCGCTGGTAATGACCAGCGGCAATATTTGTGATGAACCGATTTGCCATACAGACAGTGACGCATCGGAGCGTTTGCATCGCATCGCTGATTACTTCCTGCTGCATGATCGTCGGATTCACCGCCGCGCGGACCATTCAATCGTGCGCGCTGACAAGAGCGGACGGTCAACTATTCTGCGTCGTTCACGCGGATACGTGCCGCTCCCGTTGAAGCTCGGGATAAAAGCCGATCGCACCATCCTCGCTTGCGGCGCTGAGCTAAAAAGCACGTTTTGCTTCGTCAACGGATCACAAGCGTATTTGAGCCATCATATCGGCGATCTTCAGAACCTCGAGACTTTGCAATCATTCAGCCAGGGAATCGAAGACTTTCAAAGTCTCTTCAATCTCAATCCAGCGGTTATCGCCTACGACCTTCACCCCGAATATCTTTCGACGAAGATTGCTCTCGCGCTCGATGACGTCCAGACCAAAGTGGCCGTGCAGCATCATCATGCTCATATTGCCAGTTGTATGCTTGATAACAGCATTGAGGGTCCAGTCATCGGCGTAGCGATGGATGGCTTGGGCTACGGCAGCGATGAACGTTTGTGGGGCGGTGAGTTTTTTGTTGCCGACCTGGCGCAAGCAGAGCGCATGGCCCACCTCAAATATGTTCCCATGCCCGGCGGCACGAAAGCCATACGCGAACCCTGGCGAATGGCTGCAGTCTATTTGCAAGAAGCTTTTGGTAAAGATTTTTCTGAGTTCGACATTCCATTTGCTTCACGACTAAACCACCGGGTCTGGCAAAATTTACGCAAGCTCATCGGCGGCCGGATCAACTGTCCGGAGACCTCGAGTATGGGACGGCTGTTCGATGCTGTTTCAAGTCTCGTTGGTTTGGGTGACGCAGTGAACTACGAGGGCCAAGCCGCGATGGCCTTAGAAGCCATCGCAGATCAGCATTGTCTCGAC
>JBHEMC010000164.1:0-6325 GCA_046262775.1 Pyrinomonadaceae bacterium
GAATACGATTGATCCCCACCCTTCAGTCTAACTTCGGCTATCCAAAATGATAACTGCACTCCAATGCTGTTGCAGCTGACGCTCGTTTCGTCCGGGCATCCCTGCAGCAAAGGTTTTCCGCCGACACAGATTCCATGAATCTTTGGCCGCAGCTACAGAACGCATCGCGCTTGGGTGCCGGCTTCGTTTGGATTGTGCCGCTGTTTCTTGTGCTCGCTCTGCTGCTGTACGTACTTTTGCCGGGGCAACGTCTGCGGATTCGCACGGCCCTATTGCTGTTTGGTCTATCGTTAGCAGCGCTGTTGGTGCCGCTACCATTGCAAGCCGGAACGTTTCGAATAGCGGTGCATATCGATGGGCCGTTTGGGTGTCGCTGCTGCTACAGGGCTTCGCATACGTTAGTATCGCCGGCGTCTTCGTTTTTGATGTTCTACTGACCGTACTGCGCCTTAGGCCACCGCGTATCATGCGCGATTTGCTCCTGGCGTTTGCCTACATTGGAGTTGCAATCGCTTCGTTGTCGCTGATGGAAGTGAACGTTACGGGCATAGTTGCTACATCCGCAGTAATAACGGCCGTCATCGGTTTGTCCTTTCAGGATACGCTGGGCAACACAATGGGCGGAATGGCGCTCCAACTCGAACGCACAATCAGTGTAGGCGACTGGATTCGAATCGAAGATCGAGAAGGTTTGGTAAAGGAGATTCGTTGGCGCTACACGGCAATCGAAACACGCAACTGGGATACGGTGGTTATTCCCAATAGCGTGATGATGAAATCGCAAGTAACTGTTTTGGGAAGACGGACTGGTTTCCCGCGACAGCATCGACAATGGGTCTACTTCAATGTCGATTTTCGCTACTCACCACCTGAAGTGATAGAAACAGTGCAAACCGCTCTACGTGCAGAGCCAATCGTCAATGTTGCACTCAATCCTCCGCCTGATTGTATCTTCTTTGACTTCAGAGAAAGTTATGCGCATTACGCCGTTCGCTACTGGCTGACGGAGCTCGCTGCCGATGATCCAACGAACTCGATTGTGCGCACACGCATCTTCTTCGCTCTACGTCGAGCTAACATCCCATTCTCGATGCCAGCCCACTCCATCTTTATGACCGAAGATGACGCCCTGCGTCGCAAGCGAAAGGCTGACGAGAAGATTGCCGACTTAACGGATGCAATCAATCGGGTAGAACTATTTGCGAGTCTTACGGACGACGAACGGCATTCGCTTGCGGCTGGTCTAAAATTTGCACCATTTGTGCGTGGCGAAGCGATGACAAGACAGGGTGCTGAAGCGCATTGGCTTTATTTGATTACCAAAGGTGACGCTGAAGTTCGAGTCAGTGTCGACGGCAGCGGCGCCAGCGATCGCATCGCCGTTCTTCATGCCGGTGATTTCTTTGGTGAGATGGGTCTAATGACCGGCGCGCCGCGCACAGCCACTGTGATTGCTCTAACCGATGTAGAGTGCTATCGGCTCGATAAAGAGACATTCAAAGCGACGCTTCAACGTCGCCCGGAGATCGCCAGAGATGTTTCGACGGTTCTCGCAAAAAGGCGAGTGGAACTGGAGGCTGCAAAAGAAGAATTGACTGAAGAGACTAAACATCTGCGCATGCGGCAACATCAGAACGATCTACTACAGAGGATTCAGCGGTTTTTCACGCTGTAGAGCAAAACTCTCTTCTCCTGAGTCACCAATGCTCACAGATTCTTGTCAGAGCTTCACGTTTCTTGACACTGCCTTTCTGCGTTTCCCCCCAGCCATCTCACGACCGCTATAAACCATCTACATATTCGTCTTTTTAAGCTGGACGCAGCCCGACGAAACAGTCGTGTCGAGCCAAACTTTTGACAAGAAACCTGTTTAAGTTGAGCTGAGCGACAAAGGGGAAGAATGACGGATGGTCCCGGGACAAAGAAGGCACTACGGCCGGTTCATTGCAACTGTACTATGGCTTTGCGGATCATACTCTTCGGTGCCCGCACAGACTGAACCTCCGGTTCGACTGGGCGAGCCCTCGATCCAGCGGCCTTCATCAACTCGAGGGCCAATAAGGGAAACCTCGGTAGTTGGTCCAACCACCTCTGTCGGATCGATTGGCAGGCAGCAAACACTACCCGGAGCAGCCAGGATCTCAACAGCTCCGGCGCAGTTAACGCTCGCCGAGGCAATTCGACTTGCACTGGCAAACAATTTGGCAACGTTGCTCGCACAAGAACAACGTCGTGAAGCCGGCGGCATCGTCCAGCAGGCCCGCTCCGCGCTCCTCCCAAACCTTTCAGGTATTGCATATCAGGCCAGCGTCACCGAAAACCTCGCGGCGCTCGGTTTTCAACCCGGAACTTTTCCCGGCATCTCTCGAACCTTTATCGGGCCATTCAATAATTTCGATGCCCGGTTGCAACTCGTCCAAAACATTCTTGACCTGAGCGCAATCCGAAATTACCAGTCCAGTCGAGCTAGTGTGCGCGCGGCGGAATTTCAACAACAACTCGCGCGTGAACGTGTAGCAGAGGCTGCGGCGCTCACTTATTTGGAAGCGCTGCGAAGCGAACGCAACATAGCTGCGGCCCAGGCAAACTTCGATCTTGCTACTACTTTATTCCAATTGGCCCAGGACCAGCGAAATGCAGGCGTCGCGACGGGAGTCGATGTGGTACGCGCCGAAACGCGTTTGGCTCAGGAGCGAGTTGCTCTGTCACAGGCTCGTACAGAGTCGGAAGAAGCACACCTCAACTTGCAGCGAGTGATAGGAGTGCCGCTGGGGTCGCCATTGATTCTTTCGGACGCTTTGCGGTTCACCATGGAGGTATTGCCGACCGACGACACCGCGATTGCGCAGGCACTAACAAACCGAGCTGAAGTGTCGATTGCACAAGCAGAGGTCGACGTTACCAATCTTGAACGAAAGGCTGTGCGAGACGAGCTTTTGCCGTCTCTTCAGTTTGTTGGTGACTATGGTGTCAGCGGTATCACGCCTACGAATTCAGCGCTTCCAACCAGACGTGTTGCAGTGCAATTGAATGTCCCGGTTTTCAATGGCGGTCTCACTCAAGGCAGACTGACTGTCGCAACTGGACGCCAACACGAAGCTGAATTGCAGCTGAACAGTGTTCGCGGTCAAGTTGAAGAAGACGTAAGGCTCGCTTTATCAGCATTGCGAACCACTGTCGAACGAGTGCGGGCTGCGGACGAAGCGCTGGCATTGGCACAAAGAGAGTTAGAGATGGCGCGAGATCGTTTTCGTGCCGGCGTTGCTGACAACCTCGAGGTTGTGACGGCGCAAGCGTCACTGGCGAATGCGCGGGCTGCACAAATTGAAGCGTTGGCTGTTTATAATGCAGCGCGACTTAATTTGTCGGCGGCAGTTGGTAAGGCGGAAACATTTCGTTGGTAAAAAGGTGAAGACGCAAAATATGAGCAGCGTTGTCGACCAAGAAGCTGAGCGAGAACCAATGGAAGAGGGTGAGGATGAAACTGCACCCAAAACGATCCTCGTTGATGAGTATGGCGGCCCGTTGGTCCAGAAGGATGAAGAGAAAATTGCTGCCCGTAAACGTCCGCTTTATCGTCGTCCGGCATTGATGATCGCTGCAGTTATCATTTTTATCATAGCTATGATCTTCGGCGTGCGGTACTGGTTGTACGCCAGGAGTCACGAATACACGGACGATGCGTTCATTGATGCGCACGTTGTGCAGATCAGCCCAAAAGTTTCAGGTTATATCGTCAAGCTATATGTCGAATCCAATCAACAAGTGAATAAAGGAGACTTGCTTGCGGAGATCGATCCCCGGGATTACGAGGCACGACTCGCACAAGCGCGGGCCGCTTTGGCAGCGGGTGAAGCAAAGCTGAAAGAAGCGAATTCGGGGGTCGACTTAACTCGGGCGAATATGCGCGCCAACGTTCAACAGGCAACGGCCGGCGTCCAACGCGCACGATCCGGCGTCGGTGCTTCAACTGCTGAAACCGCAGCAGAACGTGCGCGAACCACGCAAGCAGTCGCATCAATAAGCACAGCACAAGCCAATCTCGAGCAAGCTCGGGCCCAGGTTGCAGCTGCAGACGCTGAAGTATCACGCGCACAAGCCGATGTCAGCAGATATCAACAGCTTTACAGCAAAGACGAAGTTTCACGTCAACGGTTGGATCAAGCTATCGCGGCGGCCCGCACGGCGGAGGCTCAAGCAAATGCCGCCCGAGAACGAGTAGCGGCAGCGGCCGCACAGGTAAACGAAGCACAGGCGGCTCGCGAGACGTCTGCTGAAAACGTGCGGAAAGCCCAATCCCAAGTTGGCGGAGCGCAAGCCCAGGTAAATGAAGCGCTCGGACGTTTGGCCGAGGCTAACACGGGCAGTCAACAAGTGGCCGTGAGCCAGGCGCAAGCTGCAACGGCGGGAGCATCGATGGAACAGCTTCAGGCGGCCGTAGCCCAGGCCGAACTCGAGCTGTCTTATACAAAGATATATGCGCCTGACACGGGACGCATAACGCACAAATCGGCTGAGCAGGGTGCTTTGGTCCAATCAGGACAACCGCTGATGGCGATAGTTCCGGGCAATGTCTGGGTAACAGCAAATTTCAAAGAGAGTCAGATAGGCAGAATGCAGCGCGGCCAACCAGTCGATATTGAGGTTGATGCTTATCCGGACAAAACGTTTAAGGGACACGTCGATAGCATACAAGCAGGAACAGGTGCCCAATTTAGCTTACTACCGCCAGAGAACGCCACGGGAAACTACGTGAAGGTTGTGCAACGAGTGCCTGTAAAAATAGTTTTTGATGAACCTCCGGATCCGAAGCGCCTGCTCGCCCCGGGAATGTCAGTGGTGCCCGAGGTGAAGGTAAGGTGAGTCGGGCAAGGGACACACTTAGAAGGCGGTTTGCGCAGCCACAGTCGGCACGCACCAACGCGGGTGCACAGACCTGGGTTCCGAGCTTCAATCCCTGGTTGATTGCTGCTTCCGTAATGCTTGCGACGTTCATGGAAGTGCTTGATACCTCGGTAGCGAACGTAGCGCTACCGCACATCGCGGGAAATTTGTCGGCTACCACCGAAGAATCAACGTGGGTTTTGACAAGTTATCTGGTTTCGAATGCCATAATTTTGCCTGCCACGAATTGGCTGACGCGCTTTTTTGGACGTAAACGATTCCTAGTCATCTGCATCGTCATATTTACACTCTCGTCGGCACTCTGCGGCGCCGCGAGCAGTTTAAATCTGTTAATTGTTGCCAGAATTCTTCAGGGCGCGGGTGGTGGAGCACTACAACCAATTGCTCAAGCAGTATTAATGGAAAGTTTTCCCCCTGAGAAGCGTGGCTCTGCTATGGCGGTGTTTGGTATGGGTGTGGTTGTTGCTCCCATCATTGGTCCAACACTGGGTGGGTGGATCACCGACAACTACTCATGGCGCTGGATCTTCTATATCAACATTCCCGTGGGAATACTTGCCGTGTTTATGGCGAACACTTTCGTTGAAGACCCACCGTACATTCGCGATCAGCGGCCTGGTCGGATTGATTACATGGGCTTTGCATTCATGGCATTGGCACTGGGAACACTTCAACTCGTTCTGGATAAGGGTCAGGAAGAGGATTGGTTTCAATCTTCATGGATAACCTTCGCTGCTATCTTCGCAGCAGTGATGTTATTGGTTTTCATCATTTGGGAACTCCGGAGCAAAGAAGCAATAGTGGATTTACGTGTGTTGAAAAATCGCAACTTCACAGTTGGTACTACCATCATGACTGCTATGGGTGTGGTCCTTTACGGGACTATTGCCCTGTTGCCACTGTTCCTGCAAACGCTGATGGGTTATCCAGCCGTCGCGAGCGGTATGGCCGTATCTCCGCGTGGCTTTGGTTCGATTGTATCCATGATCCTGGTGGGCCGGCTCATCGGTAAAATAGATGGACGTTACCTGATTATCTTTGGCTTTTTAGTGCTCGCATATTCAACTTATCTCTTAAGCGATATCAACCTTTCGATCTCTTCCAGCAGCATAGTCTGGCCAAGCATCATCAGCGGCTTTGCCATGGGCTTCATCTTTGTTCCGCTTACAACGATGGCAATGGGTACACTCCCGAACGAGCAAATGGGAAATGCATCTGGAGTTTTCAATTTGATGCGTAACACTGGCGGCAGTTTGGGAATCGCCGCAATGATGGCGATGCTGGCGCGCGGCGCGCGCCTGCGCTGCTACGGCGAGGCGCGCCCCGGCAAGCTGACGCTGGAGATGGTGCACCCGGAGTACAAGATCCTCGGCAAGGACGACCTGCAGCCCCAGGCGCCCGCGCTCACCCCCATCTATCC
>JBHEMC010000165.1:0-6239 GCA_046262775.1 Pyrinomonadaceae bacterium
GTGGAAATCTCAGACCTGCAACAGGCAATCGAAACCGCCGCTAATAGACCATAGGCTTGCCTCACGACGCGGGGTTATAATGCCGCTTCGCCTGGCAGGCTTTTTCTCTTAGCTGCTGCCTGTTCTTTGATAAAAAGGCTCTCGTGCGGGTGGGTGCGCGGGGTTGAATTACCCGTTCTTAACCTCAAAAGAACGGGATAACGAAACGGGGCTGGATTACTTCGGGGCGAGATACTACGCGAGCACTCAAGGCAGGTTCACTTCTGCCGACCCGTTGCTGTCATCGGGTAGCGTCTATAGCCCACAGAGTTGGAATCGTTATTCCTACACTGGGAATGATCCACTGAGGTACACGGATCCGTTTGGGCTGTACATTTATGATCCGAATGCCACGAAAGACGAACGCAAGAAGTTCGAGGAAGCGCTAAAGAAGGCACAATCAGCTCTCAAAAAACTCGATCCCAAATCTGATGACTATAAAAAACTTCAGCGGGCCATAAATGCCTTTGGTGCTGCTGGTGTTGACAACGGCGTCACGGTCGCGTTTGGAACGAACAAAGACGGAAGTCCCGCTGCGACGGCTATAGGAATCAGAGATAGGAATGGAGATGCCATTAAGGATGTCACCGCCGACAATCCGATGGGCCAGGATACGGTCGTAACTTTTGACATGTCGCAGAACAAAGGCTCGGCCGATCTTGCAGGAAGTATTGGACACGAAGGATCTCACGTCGCCGACGGCACAGATCTGGTCGGCGCTTTGCCATCCAACTTGACTGATCCAGCGACCGCAGCAGTTTTGAATAATCCACTGAATCTCACGAAATATGAGACAGAAACAAGGGCTTATGGAGTCTCTGCGGCTGTGAGTCAGGGAATGCGTTATGACTCACTTAAGGTTGGGAAAAAGGGTGGCAATCAGTATGAGATATGGAACTCAGGATGGAAGCAAGCGGATAGAGCCACTAACCGCGCGGCAGGGATAGATAGGGTCCTCGCTGAGCCCAAGAGCAGCGGAGGGCTGTACGGCGTGACGCGTGCAAATCAAGGCGATCGGCTCATTCCACCACAAACGGTTGCATTCCTGAGGGAAAAGAAATGAATAAGAAATCAATGAGCGTCGCTTTTTTAACAGTCCTGACGTTAATACCTTTCTGGCACCAGAAAAATCTTCGGTTGGGGCAAGACTCGCCATTGCTGTCAACAGACAAACCGGGTGTCTACTTAAGTTTTGAGCGTGATGGTGAACGCAAATCGCTATACGCAGGTGAGAGTAATCAGGGCATTTGGCTCAGAATGCACAATAACACGAAATGGGCCATCAACTTCTGCACGCCAGGTTTGTATATTCCTCCAAAGGTCGGCCCGTTCCGGCTCCTTGACGGTCGTGGTGTTCTTGCACTACTGGAAGGAGTTGAGATCAGTATGTGCCATGGAGTCGACCGAGTTAGTCGGTATGAGTCAGTCAACACGAAAGCTGGCGCGAGCCGCAGGGAAAAGAGAGCAACCTGTTCAGAATCTGAAGTAGGTTATGACAAGGGAGATGTTTCCTCAACGGCGTGGTTGCCACCTGGAAAGTCTGTGATCTTCAGCGTGCCACGCGAGCAATTATGTAGCGACTTTGCTGTGTTCATTCGCTTCAACTATGAGTGGGAGTATGGCGAGCGAACGTTCAGAAGTAATGAAGCGGAGCATCGCGTTTACTTCCGCGGTTTGGATCTTCCCGAAAAGCTTCAGAGGTGAGGAAACCAGACACGTTGCCTCACGCCGCTGATGACCAGCGTTTGGTTTCGTGTTTGAGGATCATGCCTTCGAGTAGCGCTTTGATAACTTTCTTTTCTTCGGCGGCAAACTTCGAGATAGCCTCAAACTGCACGCGGAGAATTACAGCAGAACTGACACATCTGCAATGTGGGACGACATCGCTCCTCAGCTCAGTCGACGGCTGGAGCCAGTTCAAAAAGTCGTGGAGATTGGAGTCGAAATAGATGCAACTATCATAAGCCTAGGGACGACCCTCGGTCCTGTTGGAGGGTCGACACTGGGCTTACGAGGGGCCACCTCTGTTGCAGCGGGGTTTGCTACGAAAGCAGCAGCACGCGAAGCGGTCGAACGCCTGGCGGTTTCTCCGGCTGCAAAGCCGCTGCCAAAAAAGCCATTTCCAGAGCAACGGCTAATAGCACCATCGAGGTTGTAGAGGAAGCTGGCACAGTATATGTTCGTATTAAACGAGTCGGCTATGATGGTTATCAAGTGGTTGAGAGTGTAATCAAGGGCGACGGGACAAAGACTGTGTCCAAAAGGCCTACAATAGTCTTGGTAGGTTAGTTCACTACGATCCCAAGTAATAAAAAGATGGTGAAGCAAGCGCCTGGAAGCATTGTCCTCTTGGTAGTCAGGGGAGAGGCGTCCCTTGATGTTTTAAGACAGATCGGCATTGAGATAGAGTCCGAAGACGGCTTCTACAAACTCAGGAGCGGCAACTTCGATCTTGCGGTTGCACCAACTGCCGCGGATATCGCCAGGGGTCTTGTTCAATATGGTTCAGGGAATAGGAATGATCTTAGGAAATGGGCGTTCTTTCTGTTGGCTGAATGCGGAGCAATAGACCTAAGCGCTATTGAGTCGCATCCCCAAGGTGAAACATTGCTCAGTGCTCTTTGGAACGCAAGTTTTGAAGGTCGCGTCAGCAACGAAACGATCGAACTTGCACGACGCTTGACGCTAAGCAGTGCCTAGGCCTGTTTCTTAAAGCAGTTTTTTTAACAAGGCGGGAGATGGTCTGCTCATCAGAGTCTGGAGTCGTTTAGAACCCACTAGATCACCGCGCGGCGTGTTGATTGACGAAGGCTTCCAAGACAGCGGAGAGCTTCTCTTGTTAGCTGCGGGGGAGTTGAGAAGCGGCCTCGAAAAGGCGGCGCATCTTGCCGGTCGGACCCGTTCCTCGTCTCCTTTTTAGGGCCCCGCTTTCCTCATTACCAAGTAGTTCAATCACGGGAACATTCAAGGCCTTGGCGCAACCACGCACCACTTCGAGGGCGGGGTTGATGGCTCGGCGTTCGTAGTAAACAACCATCTCACAGCGCAACAGCTCCTCGGTCATCGTGATCTAAACACTACCGAAATCTACACGCACCTCGAACTTCGGAACCTCAACAAGCGATTGAAAGCGCCACCGCTTCAACTCAGGTTATCGAATAACGGCTCGCAAAAACTCGGTTTGCGGACCAAACAAAAGGAAATCCTGGGAGCATTCGGAACGTATACACCGACGTCTCAAGTCAGATATAAAGAACATGCAAGCCTCGGGTTACAAGGTAACCAGAGGCGGCAATGCGACCATACTTGATAATGGGAGCAATAGGTACGCAGTCTACGATGTGGCGTCGGACGGGCAAACCAACTCCAGTTCGTTCCGTCGGCGGAGAGCAAACACTCAAGATAAGATTGAAGCCATAAGGGACAGACAGCATATGACAGAACTAATCGTCGAGCGACACGAAAAGTGGGAACCCGTCGAAGGCATTGTTACGGCAGCAGCTCGCGCTTTGGTTAGGGAAGATCACGAAGGGCTGGTTGTCACCATGATGTTTTCAGAAATAAGTGATGCACCGGATTCCGATCTTCGTATAAAGTTTGGACGCGTTGCCGCCTACACTGTCTATGAAGAATTCGTTCATCCATGGGAGGCGGTAAACGAAGCACCAAAGCTTGCCGGGGACAGGTATATCTATCCGCTATTGAAGGTCAAGAACTCGAAGTGGATGGCCTCACTGCCGCATCTATCGCTCGTTGATCCCAACTGTACACACTATCGCCTTTTGACGATCGATAAAATTGTCGATGTCTTGAGTTCCAAAACACCTGAGTTAGCTTGGATCAAAGGACTGGAATCCTAACCTCACGCTTTCTGATCGAGAACTTTATTCACAGTGCCGTTTTGAGCGCGGAAATAAATCTGCAATCGTTGCAGCGACGGTGGTTGAGTAAGATCCTGGGCAACTTTATGAAAAGTGATAAAGAAACTTTATGCCATAGTAGTTGAGCCGGAAGGACTTACGGGTTTGATAAAGCAGTTTTGAGAGTTCTATCTTGTCTGCCCACTCTATTAACCAACTCTATTTCGTTTTCGCCGAAACTATCCCTCGCGATATCTGAACATGGCTCACAGATTGCTAAAGCGGCACGACGACCAATCGCGTGACTTTGATTTCTTTATGGGTGGATGAAGGCTGGTGTCGACCGGAGCAACGAAAGTGGCGCTAACAAGGCCGGGAAAAATCAACATCGCCGGGCGTACGATAACGTTCATTATGTGCCGGTGCAGGCGGCGTGACACCCGCTTCTTAGGTGGCGCGTCGCCTGTCTGACCAGGACATAATGCGCCGTTATCGGATGACCGTCCAGCAACTTTAGATTACTACGAGCTGTCAGAAGAGTATTCTGATGACCTGTGCTCATCCTTCCAAGCGAAGACTGTTCTCGGATTTAAGTAAGTGATAGCATGTTTTGGTCAAGTTCCACTCGGATGCTTTTCGAGGTTGATTTATGGCCCGCATAGACATCGATTCGCTGTTGGTTACTTTGGGGCTCGAACTTACGGATCTTTTCCCGACGGAAGAGTTTCTCGAAGTAGAGCTTAGTGCGGTGATACAGGGACTGTTTACAAGTCTTCGATGGGCTGCATTGAGAAAGGCCAAGGAAACAGCGAATGGTAATGCACTGGTCGACGAAATTAAGGACCTGACAACTGAGGATCATTTTGTGAGTGCATGGCTGGACCGCCAGGAGTTACTGGATCGCATCTCCCACACCAGTGGCCTGAATGAGGAGCAAGCAAATCATTCTCTTCGCATCATAGAATCCTTGGTGGATACAAAATTTTCAAAATGGGATCGGTCAGTTCAAATCGAGGGAATTTGCACAATATCGGCACCTGAATTCCCTCGCTATAGTATTGAGTTGGGCCAAGAGCTTGCCGTTGGTCCCGACGAGTTATCCTCAAGGGCTGGCAGCGCATAGGGCATGTCTCGTATAGCAACAATCTTACACATCTCTGACCTCCATCTAGTAGGAAACCTAATGGAGGAAGGGAGATCTCTTGCCATAAAAGGTCCTAAGACGCATGCGTATGCAAAGATCGATGCATTGTCAGCAGCGGTCTTTGAGATCGAAGAAGTGCGCAATAAACCTATCGATATTGTGGTTGTCACTGGGGACGTCACTACCGATGGCTCTAAAGAATCACTGGAAACAGCATTGGAGTTCATCCAACACGATGACATCTATAGGTATCTCCCGGCTCGACGTGTCTTGAGAGGCCTTGGAGCGGATCTGTCCTCCCGGATTATTGTTCCCGGGAACCATGATCGATACTCGGGTCGCTTATGGCCGATTCCTCAGCAGACTCCTGGCCAGTCGTTCGAGGAGGTCTTTGAATCCCCAACCCGCTATCCCTATGCTCAAGGTTTCTCCTTTGCAAGCTCCGATGAACTCGACGGAGATCAGAATGAAAAAGCCATCATCTTCTTTGTCTTTGATTCAACGATGGTCCAACCCGATCGGCGAGACTACTACAACAAGATAGCTCGTGGCCGAATTGAGTTAGGGGAATGTAACCGTCTCAGAGAACTTGCAATTGAAATAAGAAAGACCCAAGTGGTTCCGGCATCAGACGGTACGGCCCTCTCAGTTGACTATGATAAGGCGACGAAAATTGTTGTTCTACATCATCATCCAATTTTGCCCGATCCAATCACCGACGGTGGGCTTACCTTGATTACGCGGATACGGCGAAAGCTGCAATCTAAGCTTACTCTCATGGAAAACTCGGATGAGTTTGTGCAAGCCTGCTGTGACGCAAAAGTCGATTTTGTTTTATTCGGCCATCAACATAAAGAGTACGAAACAGCTAGAGAGGAAGGAGGACACATCGTTCGATTTCATTGTTGCCCGAGCACATCGGAGTTTTCGGAGACTCAAAACGGATTTAACTTGATTGATATACATTCCGAGGGGCGTTACGACAACGAATTTCACCGATGGTCTGCCGGAAGAAACATGCCGAAACGATTTGTTTTGGCTCGCCGTACAACGTTCGATCCACGTGGTGGGGGTGGACATACCGCGATGGCAGCAGGTGCTGGCTAGCACCTTCAAATGCCGTTACAAGCATCCAACCGTTCCTTGAACGAACTCTAATATGGTCGTGAAACCAAAACGCAACGCACAAGGGGTTC
>JBHEMC010000166.1:0-6195 GCA_046262775.1 Pyrinomonadaceae bacterium
ATTCGGCCTTACCAATCGCG
The DNA here is from genome assembly GCA_046262775.1 of Pyrinomonadaceae bacterium. Taxonomy (GTDB): domain Bacteria; phylum Acidobacteriota; class Blastocatellia; order Pyrinomonadales; family Pyrinomonadaceae; genus PSRF01. The sequence continues at coordinate 21 of JBHEMC010000166.1, forward strand.
TTCTCTCGATAAGAGTCCGCAGTCTCTCGTGCAGCTCGAATTTCTCCAAACGAATCAAGTGACCAGATCTGCCACGGCAAGTCAGCCAACAGAAGCTCGATCTCGCGGAGCTTTCCGGGGTTGCGCGTAGCAATCACAAGCATTCGCCTCTTCTTATAAAAAAAACTCACCTTGAATTGTGCGGTCGGTCGGCCTCAAGCAGAGACACCAGCGTGCTGAACTGGCCAAATGTCGAGCGAGTCGTACGTTGAATGCCAGTGCTCGTCAGAGTCGTATCTGACACTGAAAATCCGGCGGCGCTTGCCACAGACCGCACGCCGTCTTGTTTTTCAACCGACATTGGTCCATGTCTAAGCGACGCTATCACGTTCGCGAAACTGATAATGCGAGACTCATCATCAGCAAAAGTCGTAATTGCCGCAGAGTTGTCGTTTGAGTAACGTATTATGCGATCCGTGGCATTTGTTACGTGTTGATTTCTTATCGCCAACGCGCAGGCTCTGACATCTTCAGTTTTCCCAACAAGTACAAATCCGCTTACCAAAAGAGCCGTGAATTCTTTTCCCAATTGAATGTCGCTGCCAGTGCCGTCGACCGTCTGACCACGATCGCTCGGAAATATACTTCGGGCCAAGTCATCGCGTAACTCTTTTTCGTTCGCAACTCTGCCGACCAGAACAGATCCTCCCGAACTCGACGAGTTTGTTCGAAACGTCACCACGGGTGGAACGAGTCTCGCGAGCAGCTCTTTCGGATTCTCCACTCCGTAAACGGATAGACCCGTCTTCAAGAGCGATGAGAAAACCACAGCAGACAAGGCATCGAGTTTGAACGACATCGCTTCGTCCAGCGCGGTCCAACCGCTGGCTGGATTTTGTGTGCGGTAAATGGTTAATGATCTTAGATCTTGAGGAACAAACTTCCAAAAATCGTGTTGGTTCTGCGTGACATCGAATGCGGGTTCAAGTCGTGATACCACCTCAGGTTCGAGTGAAAAGAGAAAACGATCTTCGACGCCGATCGAGCTTGCAGTCGAACTCCAGGCAATGCCACGCAGAATCTTCGACGCGCTAACTGCTAGGAGCTTCTCGAATTGTTCATCACCGGGAACTTTTCCGAGCAGCAGCGGTGTGAGCCAGGAAAAAAGACGAGCCGAGTTTGCAGAGGAGATAAAACCAAACGCCAGTGCCTTGTCTGAACCGATACTGCTGCGCATCCTGGCCAGCTCTGAATTCTTTGCGAGTGTCGGCCGGCTTCCATGACGCGCCTCGAGACACGCTCGAACTGCATTGTCAGAATTCCCAACTACCACAAGGCTTCCATCTATGGCAACGATCAATTTCCTATCGGGGGTAGACGACGTGCAGTCGATGAACCCGGCATCTCCGGTACGTTCGGAACACGTCGACTGGCCGTATGCGAATGCCGCCAACTGGTTCGCTGCCTTCAGAACCGCAGACTTGATTCTCCATTGGGCAGTATGTGTCTCGACTATGATGGCAGCGTCAGGCTTTATCCTGAGGGTTTCACCCGACTCGGTCGTATTTAATCCAACAACCACAATCGCCACTTGAGCTCGCGTGAAAACAACACTCTCTGCGGGAGCTAATCCGGCACGTGCGATCTTCGCCATCCATCTACTCTCCGGTCTTGGAGCGAAACCAATAATCGGCGCGAGTTTTTTCCAGGTCTCATTTGCTTCTATTGCTTGTGCGATGTCACTGGGGCTGTTGAATTCCAGATAGGCAAACGAGTCAGCTGGCGCATACGCGGCCATGTCGACTTGTTGTGGCAGGTTGTACCAAAGAAATGCGATGGCAATGATCAGCAGTAAGGTCAAAAGGACGAGCAGGTTGCGCAGCCACTTCATGTGCGGCGCATCCTAGCTGGCAGCCGCCAATCAAGCAAGCGACCACCATTGATTAGTTTGAACGAGTTGAATCACTGTGGTAATTTGCCTGCCATTCAATTTAAGCAGCCGCTTTCCTTTTTATGACCTATCGCAATTTGTCTGCACAGGCGTTGGCAGAAGAGGATTTTTCGGGATTCCTCAATGAGCTCTTTCGGGAGCTCACTAATGGAAGACGGGATCCGAACGACGTAGTTAGAGACACGCTCCGTCAAATCTATCTTGGCCCAGCGAACAGTTCGAATGGAACGCATGATCTGAGTTTCGGTGCGCGATCTCTCCTACACTCCTTTGATCCCAGAAACGTAACCACTGAACCCGAATACTATTCGGAGATAGATGAAAAGCTGTATTCCGAACGCAAGCCGATTATTTGGCTTTGGCAAATGTTTGATCGATCGCCACTTGGTCAAAACGCTTTACTAGGTCACCGTTTCCGCCGAATGCTGGCGCCTTTGGTCTTCCGGCATGTAGGTGCAAATTTCAAATGCTGGCATTTCGTCGAATGGTCTTTCGGTTACAACCTGAGCCTGGGAAATAACGTGGTCGTGCACCGCCATGTGCTATTAGATGACCGCGGCGGTATCGAAATAGGAGACAACGTTTCCATCTCTGATTTCGCGAACATCTATTCTCACAGTCACGACATTGCGGACATCACAACTGTCTACACCGCAAACACGCATATCGACGAAGACGTTCGCGTAACGTATCACGCCACGGTTTTGGCGGGGGTGCGCATTGGGTCACGAGCAATGGTCGGAACCGGTGCGGTGGTTACGCGAGATGTTGAGCCAGACCACATCGTCGTCGGCATACCTGCTCGAACGGTCAAGGTCAAAACCTCTCCCGATTAGTTCCTCATTATTTTGTTCTTTCAATTCACACCGTCGCTTTAGCTGTGAGTTTTTCGCGCATGGTTTCGTTGAAACCCTTTTCGGCGCCGCCGTAATTCAGAAAAACCTCTAACGGCGTCAGTCCGCATTCGCCCCATCCTGACTACAAGACCTGACTGCTCAAGAGACTTCAATTAATCTGGAATCATGGAGGTTCTGTTCCAGAAAACAGGGAGACTTGACTTCTGAAGAGCAGCTTAACCTCTTTGGCTCAATCAGTTAAACAGAACAAAATAGCGGTTGACATTGTTTAGCTCGATCCTGTACTCTGGGCAATGTTGACGGCAGCACCTGCCGTTTACTGGGGTGCCCACCTGGTTTCCAGAAAGCGGATCGCGCAAGTCTTTGAAGCAAGAAAACGCACACTTCGCGTGAGCGGAAGTCGCTAAGTCTACGGAAGTTGGGTCGACCAAACTTGGCTGGGTTCCCAAGGAGCTTCAATCCTACCGCAAGAGATTTCTCCTACTCCCTTTCATCTGACACCCACTCGCGCGTTCAAACCGGTGCTACAACCTAACACCTTACAAACACACGGAACCGAAACCTTGAAAAAGACGACCGACTATTCGACTGCAAAGCTGGCAAAGCGGCGAGCGCTTAGGGTTCGCAAAATGCGGGCACGCCTCCGTCTACAACACAAATTACGCGCTCAGTCATTGAGGATTAACTAATCATGTTCAAAAAAGGAATGAGCAAAAAAAATCTGGTTGGCCTCGACATCGGGTCCAGTTCATTGAAAGCCGTCGAGCTGAGCAAAAAGGGCGCCAGTCTGCAACTTGTCAATCTTGGGTTTGAGAATCTACAGACCGATACGATCGTTGACGGCCAGATCATGGAACTCAACAATGTATCGAACGTTATTTCCAACATCTTTTCCGAGCACCAGATTAAGACCCCGAGAGTTGCGGCTGGAGTTAGTGGTCACTCAGTGATCGTCAAAAATATCGTATTGCCGCAAATGAGTGAGGATGAGCTCCGCGAGTCGTTCAGCTGGCACGCCGAAGAACACATTCCCTTCGATATAGCGGATGTCAATCTGGATTATCAACTCACAAGTAGTTCGAACGAGTCGATGCACGTTTTGATGGCTGCCTGCAAGAGCGACAAAATCGCCAACGTCAAACAGGCGATTCAACTGGCAGGGAAGCAACCGGTGATCATCGATGTGGATGCGTTTGCCCTGCAGAATTGTTACGAAGTTAATTATCGACCGAAGCCGGGTGAGATAGTGGCGCTGCTGAACATAGGTGCCGCGACCATGAATATCAATATTCTCAACGGTACGCGATCCGTTTTTGCGAGAGACGCGTCTGTCGGAGGCAGTCAGTACACGAGTTTGCTACAGCGGGAGCTGGGACTAAGTTTCGAGCAGGCGGAAGCTGTTAAGAGAGGAATGCCAATACCCGAAGGAATTGAGCCGCGTCCAATACAGCCCATTATCGAAACAGTCTCAGACACGCTCGCACTGGAAATAAGAAAGACAATGGATTTTTATCGCGCCACCGCAGCAGAAGGCGAATCCGCGATCCAGAAAATTCTGTTGGCTGGCGGTGGCTCCAAGTTGCCGGGCCTTTCAGATTATCTTGCCAGGCGCTTCGAGATAACCGTCGAAGTCTTGGATCCGTTTCGTGAGATTGAAGTTGACGACAAGAAATTCGATCCCGAATACATGCGGGAAATTGTTCCCGAAATGGCAGTTGCGGTTGGTCTCGCGCTGAGAGGAGTTGAGGCAGGATGATCAAAATCAATTTACTAGAATCGGTTACCGACCGTTTACAGGGCGCTGCACTGGTCGAGGATAAAGTCGCCAGTCCACGCGTTCAGACATTCTTGCTGGCCCTCACAGTTTTCGGGCTTCTGACGCTTGCTATGGGTTACGACTACGTCAGTGCGAATACTGCTCATACAGCTGCTCAGAAAGAGCTGGAAAACCAGAAGCGAATCAATCTACAGATGCTGACGGTAAACAAGGAGCAGGCGGAACTCGAAAAGAAGACCCAGGAGATTCAGGCACGTATCGACGCTATTAAAAAACTGCGAGAGTCGCAGCAGGGTCCGAGCGCGGTGCTGCATGAAATCAAAGCTCGCTTTGATGCAGTTCCGGAACTCTACTTGAAAAGCATTGAACAGAAGGATTCCGAGATCACAATTACGGGCGAGTCGCCCAACGAATACACGGTTACGAAGTTTGCACAGAGCCTCGAATTTTCCGGTGGTCTATTCACGAACCTAAATATCGAAACCCAGCGACGAACGTCGCAAGCAGCGCAACCGAGCTCGGTATCCGCGTCAGCCGCGGCTGATGCCAACACAGTGAAACCTGAGGTTGTAGCCTTCACCGTCAAATGCGGTTACGGCCCTGCCAAACCGCAATCGCCGGGCCCAGTGGGCTCGCCGTCGACGCAGGTCGCCAAGAAGTAGCAACTTCACGGGACCATTTCCCAATAAAGGAATGACACAATGAAAGTCGACCTTCAAACACTTCCCTGGTATCTCCGACTCGTCTCATTCGTAGCTGTCGCCGGCCTGTTGTATGCAGGGTTTTGGTACTTGGTGACCCGTAGCACGCGTAACGACACAGCCGCGATGGAAGCGGAGATCGCGCAGCTGCTGCCGCGTAATGCGCAAGCGCAGATAGCGTCGCAGCGCCTAAACGAATTTCGCGCATTATATAAAGCGAGGGGGGAGGAATATGACGAACTGAAGGCTTTGCTCCCCGAGCAGCGTGAACTGACCATGGTTCTTCAGGGAGTTCAGGATCGCGCGCGTAACACTGGGCTATCGCTGATGCGCTTCAACCCGAAAGATGATGTGCAGCAGGACAACTACAGCGGTAAGAAAATCGAAGTCAACGTGGTCAGCTCTTTCGCGAGCTTGCGCGCGTTCTTTGAGCAACTGGCCCATTATCAGCGCATCGTTTCAGTGACCAACTTCGAATTGAAGCAGCTCGATAAACAATCACCGACACGCACAGTTGACGCGCGGTTCGACTTGACTGCTTATTACGTTTCAGCTGAAAAGCTGAACAGCAAGCAACCCGGTCCGAAACCTGTCGCTGCTGGCGGTCAAGCACCTCCGGCCGCGAGTACGCCTCCACTTCCGCAACCTGCTAAATAAGCTGCTACGAGGACGTAAATCATGAGTGATAAAAAATCTATTGTTAATGCCCTTCTTATCATGAGCGCAGTACTCGTGGTGGGCGCCATTTCTTTGCCGACGCAGGCGCAAGACTCACCTGCTGCAAAGCCTGCCGCGAAGAAGCGTGCCAACACTGGTGGTAGAGATCCATTCAAAAAATATGAGCCGCAGGTCGTAGTGAAGAAAGTCAATGGTCAGATCGTGCCTCCACCAATCGCGGAACGAATAGAGC
>JBHEMC010000167.1:0-6042 GCA_046262775.1 Pyrinomonadaceae bacterium
GCCCATCCGGTGCTGCGGGGTATGGTCGAGGACCCACTGCTTGCGAGACTGAGCCATATTGCTGAGCATGGGCGTCTCGATCCAGCCGGGGGCAATGGCGTTGACGAGGATGTTGTGCTCGGCCCATTCAACCGCCAGAGCACGGGTGAGTTGAATGACTGCTCCTTTACTGGCGCAGTAGGCAGTGACGTTTTTATCTCCAATAAGTCCGTAAATCGAAGACATATTGATGACCTTTCCACGCCGCCGCTTTATCATGTGCGGTCCAACCGCTCTGCACACTCGGAAGGTGGCACTGAGATTCAGATCAATGATTCGGTGCCACTGGTCGTCGCTCATCTCAACCAAGGGCTTGAAGTCACCGCCGCCCGCATTGTTCACAAGAACGTCAATTTCGCCGAACTCGGCAAGCACCTGGTCTACCATAGCTGTTATCGAGCCGGTGTCGCGCAGGTTGCACCGTACAGATATGGCCCGCCGGCCAAGGGACCTGATTACGTTTGCTGTCTCCTCGAGCGCCTCCTCACTACGTGCGACGGCGGCAACGTTCGCACCGGCTTCTCCCAGAGCGATCGCCATCGTTCGCCCAATGCCGCGGCTGGCGCCAGTGACAATGCAGGTTTTGCCATCCAATCTGAACTTTTGCAGTACTTTAGCGATCGACTCCTCCGCGCTCATCAACCACAGTTGGACCATCCTGCCACTCGCTGATGATCTCAACCTCATTCGGTTCAAAGAGCAATCGAAGAGCTAACTTCTTTTTTACTTCCTCAGCACTCACTGCGCTCGGATCTCCCTGAGCTTCTATCTTCACGTAATCGGTTGTACCGCTTGGCCTCGAGATGTGAACCCGGTATTTGAGCGGGTGAACGCCACTGATCCCGGCCAAACCCAGAACAATGACGGAGGGATAGAATTTCAGACCTTTCACTCGATACATCTCGCCTGTACGGCCAAAGACTCCGTTCGGCAGCGAAAGTTCCGATCCACACTTGCATGGCACGCGATCGAGAACCGTTAGATCTCCCGTTCTGAAGCGCATAAAAGGCATCGCTCGTCGATTAACATGCGTGAGGACTAACTCGCCACGTTCTCCATACGGCAACAGCTCGCCACTTTCGGGATCAATTACTTCTGCGTATACCTCGTCTTCGAGGATGTGCATGCCATTCTCATATCGACACTCCATTGCGACCACGTTGAAGCCGCTTAATCCGTAAAGGTCAGTTGCCGTGATACCACCACCGAACGCGTACTTGACCTGTTCGCGCCTACCGTCAATCGAACTGAATGGTTCGCCACCTGCAATCATGATTCGAATACGTCCCTTGGCCCCAGCCTCAGCCAACTTCAGGCAATAACTCGGAAAGCCAAAGAGCACTGTTGCGCCGAACCTGTTTATGATTTCCACCTGTCGTTCGGTTTCGCCTGGGCCAAGAGGAAGCACCTTCGCACCGAGCTCTACGAATGCGCTCTGCCCCGTGTGCCCGGAGATAACCAGGTGATAACTTGAATTGATAACGACGATATCGTCTTTCGTAACGCCCGCTTGGGCCAAGCGATTCGCAACTGCTTTGGCGCAAGCATCGATATCTTCACGAGTGTGATATTCCGGCACCAAACCGATTCCCGGGGCCGGCGTATGCGTAATGAGCACAGTATGAGGATCCCAGAGACTCCCGCATGGTGGATCGTCGTCGAAACTCGCTACCTGATCCTCACGCTTCATGAACGGAACCTTCTGAAAGTCATCGAAACTGCGGATTGAGTCGGGGCTGATGCCCCACTGGTCCATCCTCGTCCGGTAAAATGGAATAGTGTAGTTGTGCGCGAGCTGGGTCTTTAACTGTTGCAAAACTTCCTGATTGTCTTCTGCGATTGGTTTACTCTGTGCCATCTCCTACTCCTTCCACCTAGTCTTTCGCGACATCAATGACCCGCATCGGTTTGTAAGTGGAGCGATAGACTGCAGTGTCTACAAGCTGAGGCTCAACCGGGATACCTAGCTGCGCGCGAAAATGTTCTTTGACTTTTTCGACAAACGCAGTCGGATCAGCGATACGAGATGGGTCGTACTCGAGATTGACTTTCAATCGATCCTGAGTTTTTCCCCAACGTTCCATTTGGAATTCCACCGGACGATCTCCGAGCTCTGAGAGCTCGTTTAAGGCAACCATCACGTCAACAGGCAGGACATCCTTGCCGGCAACATTGACGATCTCCTGCCTGCGACCTTGCCAGAAGAAGCGAATATGTGTTTCTCCACACGGGCAAGGATCAGGATTAACCCGGACCAGATCTTCAAGGTTGTAGCGCACGACGACGTTGTCCCTATCGAATGTGGTCAGGGTTAAATATCCAAGTTCTCCCGGCGGGGTCGGTTCATTCGTCTCCGGATCGATCACTTCGAAAATCACGTAATCTTCGGGCGCGTGCATGCCGTTGTGGAGCTTGCAGTCGGTTGCCATGATGACGCCGATTTCCAACGAACCATTCAGATTGTGTACCTCGCAATCGAAGAACTTCTCATACTTCCTGCGCGTTGTTTCGTACTGACATGCAGCTTCGCCGATAAGCAGGAACTTCATCCCGAAGTCATTATGTGGGTCATAACCGAGCTTGAGCGCCGATTCGTGATATCGAAGCATCACCGGACCAAACAGCACAAACGACTCTGGTCTAATCTTTTTCCACAGTTGTAGATGGTCCTTGATTACATCATCGCTGAGAGGTGGGCCCATCGGCACGTTCATGACTCCAGCCGCCTCCGTAACCGAACCCAGCCGATCAGCACCCGCATAAAGGCCACCAGGATGTGTATGCGTCAATTTCATTCCTGGATTAATTCCACAACGTCTCATCGAACGAGCGGAGATTTCCGCATCAATCTCATAGTCTTTCCTGGTCCACAACAAAGTTGAGGGCTTTCCGGTGGTGCCGGTCGTTCGACCGAGCCTGATACAGTTCGTAACGGGAGCCCCACGGTAGTCGCCGTATGGAGGGTATTCTTCTTCGTTCACCCGCAGTTCGTCTTTAACGGTGGGCGGCAGTCTTTTCAGGTCATCAACTGTTCGGATATGTTCCGGACGCAGACCAACTGATTCCATTTTCCGTTTGAAGAATGGAATCGGCTCATCCCAAACCCGATTTATCAATTGTTTTAATTTGCTGTTCTGCAATTGAGCCAGTTCTGAACGCAGCATCGATTGCGCTTCAGGGCGGTAGAAGTGTTCGGCGTAACGTCTCTCAGCGCTTGCCATTTGAATCTCCTTAAATGAATACGACTCAAACTGAAGTGGCTACAAACCACTCATGCATTCAAACTAGCTGTTTAAGAACGAATTCATACCGGTCCAAAAGTTTTCAAATACGAGGGCTGAGTACATAAACGCCTCCCGAATTCGTTGTTGCTGTTCTTTCGTCGCGGCAAAACGGCGCATCAGACGGTTTGCATTTTCAGCATGCTGTTCCTCGAGTCCTGCGCCTTCTTCGTCTTCCTCTAGATGGACTGACCAAAACTCCATTGCGTCATCGTCGTAGTTGTAATTGGCTCGCAGGCCATCGTGAATCATTCTTCCCCATTCAGCGGCGGGGCCCTCGATTGCAAAACCAAATCCCGCGATTGCTTCATCAAACGGCCCGCGTAAAAAGTGACTGAGCGCGTACATCGCGCCGAGAGTCGAGGGCAGAGGAACGGACCGTTGTAACTCCTGTTCACTTACTCCGGTAGCCAGTGCCCATTTTCGAAAAAGGATTGGATGAGCTGGCGTATTAAGCAGACCTGCCTCGCCGGCGAAGTTTTGAAGCATTAAGCGAAAGGAGGTTTCGTCCGGAGCATTCGCAACCAGCGCTGCGAAAGGACGGACTGAGAATGCGGAGTAGGCGTAAAACTCTTTCGCAAACTTCTGAAGCGCACTCTTGCTTGCTGTACCATCAACGATTGATTGGATCATCTTACTACTCTTGGGATGATGGTTCTGAAGAAAGCCTTTTAGCTCGGCGATGAATTGCTCAACCGGTTCGGCCTTATTAACTTCTTCACTTTTGGTTGCCATAAAAGTTCTCCAATCCTAAATAGATATTTTCAGCTGAAGGGTCGTCAAAATAAGATCGGCAGCGACTCAGCTCTGAAGCACACTCACCGCGCAATTACCCAAGGCGCCATACACATGCGTCAGTCCCGTTCGCGCATTTCTTACCTGCCGCCTGCCAGCTTCGCCCCTCAACTGCCAGACAACCTCCGCGACCTGGGCCAGGGCCGATGCTCCTAAAGGTTCCCCTTTTGATAAGAGCCCTCCGCTTACATTTATCGGAATTCGACCCTCAATCTCAGTCGCGCCATCATCGAGGAGCTTCCCGCCTTCGCCGCGCGGACACAAACCCAATTCTTCCGTGTAAATGATCTCCGAAGCCGAGTCTGTGTCCTGAAGCTCAACGACATCCAAATCCTGTGGTCCTATCCCAGCCCTCTTATAAGCCTCTTGCGCTGCACTCATTGTTACGGTTGGCGCTTCGACGCGGGCGCTGACGGAGATGTGTGGCACTTCGGCGGTCCCATAAACAGGTGAGTCGAGAACAATTGCCGCAAGCTTTATCGGCTTAGTCGTATATTGCCGAGCAATGTCCTTTGAGCAGAGCACTACGGCCGCCGCTCCTTCGTTTGGCGCGCACAACATCAACAACCGAAGTGGGTCATTGACCATTTGCGACTGGGCAATCTCTTCAAAACTCATCGCCTTTCTATACATAGCGAAGGGGTTCAAAGCGCCGTTTCGATGGTTCTTAACAGAGACTTGGACCAGGTGTTTTTCCGTCGTACCGAAATTGGCCATGTGCCACCGCGCCTTGAGAGCGAAGTATTGCGGGTTCACCGCTAATCCCATGACGGCGAACCAGTCGTTCGGATTGCCGGCTATAAATCCCTTTGGCATCTTGTCCATTCCGAAGGCAAGAGCTGCATCGCAAAAACCTCCGGCAACTGCTTGATATGCTTCCCTGAGAGCTGATCCTCCACTAGCACAGGCGTTCTCAACGTTCACGATAGGAATTCCAGTCAGGCCTACGCGCGCGAGCACCTTATTGCCCGCCATAGGACCAGCGAATACGGTCCCACAGTACGCGGCCGCAACTTTCTGCCACGGCAAACCGGCGTCATCGATCGCTCTCAGAACGGCTTCGCGGCCGATTTCTATAACGTCCTTATCCACGAAGCGCCCAAAAGGATGAAGACCAACACCAAGAACGTAAACCTCTCTAATCGCTTCCTCCGAGCTCGTCTAAACTTTCATCATCGATTTCATTCGGGTACGCGTCTGAACTTATAGCCGAGCACGTCATAGCCCATCTCATCTTGAAAAAACTTGGTGACGATCAACTCCATCTCCGTTCCGACGCAGAGACTGTCCGGATCTTCATCCGCGAGCACTGCTGTAACTCGCAGACCTTCCGGAAGTTCAATCATGCCTACTCCATATGGCTCGAACTTCTCAGGGCCGCGGTACGGTGGAGGTGGTCGAAACCGCTGTACTGTGAAGCTGTATAAAGTTCCGCGTCGACTCAATGGGATGGTTTCTGTCGTTTGGGTACAGCACTGAGGGCAGAAGTCACTGACAGGAAATCTCACTTCGCCGCACTTAACACAACGGCTACCAATCAGGCGCGCTCCCTCGGCTGAAAACTCAAAGAGATTCGGCGCGATTGGAACTTCCCGACTGATGTCTATTTCATTACCGGCAAGCATGTAGAGTTGATTTGTCTGTCACTCGCACCAATTAGGTTTTCTTTTTTCTGCGAATGCCGCCATTCCCTCACGCGCCTCTTCGGAACTAAGCGCTTCAAGCACGCTACTGGAATCGAATTCGCGGATATGTTGATTGATCAACTGTTTGAACTTGCGACGCGTATTGGGTCCACCGGCAAGGACATGCTGAATCAATTCATCGGTAGCGTTGTCGAGCTCCGCATGAGAGACGACGCGGTTGACTAGTCCAATACGTTCAGCCTCGACTGCATCGATCGATTCAGCCGCAAGCAACATAAGCT
>JBHEMC010000168.1:0-5970 GCA_046262775.1 Pyrinomonadaceae bacterium
CCGCGAGAGTCTCCGAAGAACGGGGCCGATTGGAAAATGTATCACGACTTTGCGGCTAAGAATGTACAGCGGCCGCCGGCGGAGTACCGCACGCTTGCTCGCCAGGTCGCGACTCGCGCGCGCAATGGTCCGATGATCATTCATGCGCGCTTTTTGCACACTGGAATCGCAAAGGATGCTATTTTGTTCGGGAATTTGATAATTGAAAAAGATCAAGCATTTGTTGTCGTCCAATGAAGTGTGTTATGAGAGTCGGACACGTCGCAAAGAAAGTCACGCTAGCCGAGTAGGAATAGTGTGTCAAGAACAGGTTACGCATTGCGCAGAGGAACGCGCATTATAACCGCGGAATTTACTGGTCTATCCGGTCTGTCGTCTTACATCAACATTGAAGGACGTTCAAATAGTGTCTGAAGAACAACAGTTTAGTGGAAAAGCAGCTATCGTTACCGGCGCAAGTCGAGGTATTGGACGCGCGATTACTCTGGAACTTGCTCGGCGTGGGGCTGACGTGGCGTTTAACTTTGCGAAGAGCGGCGCTGCGGCTGAAGATTTGAAGGCAGCAGTAGCGGGCCTCGGGGCTCGCGTACTCTCATTTCAATGCGATGTTGCGAACACGGAAAGCGCGCTTGAAATGGTGAAGCAGGTCAAGGATGGTTTCGGCCGCATCGACTTCCTGGTAAACAATGCAGGTATAACGCGAGACAACCTCATACTCCGCATGAAGGAAGAAGATTGGGATGAAGTGATCGACACCAATTTGAAAGGCGCATGGAATTTTTCGAAGGCGGCGCTACGAACCATGTTGCGACAAGACACTGGCGGATCCATTCTGAACATATCGTCGATTAGTGGAGAAGTTGGAATGCCTGGTCAGTCGAACTATTCAGCATCCAAAGCCGGAATGATTGGATTGACTAAAGCATTGGCCAAGGAGGTTGCGAGTCGGAAAGTTACTGTAAACGCGCTCGCGCTGGGGCTGGTGGCGACAGAGATGGCGGGAGCGCTGGATGAAACGTACCGGACGAAAATTCTCGAGCAAATTCCATTGGGCCGGTTTGCTGAACCTCAAGAAGTCGCGCGCATCGCTTGTTTCTTGTTATCGGATGACGCTCGATACATCACGGGACAAGTAATCCAGGTTGATGGTGGACTGGCAATGTGATGGCAATTACGTCTGAGTCCCACCCTCCTCGTTTACAACCTGGAGTGCTGTCACATTGTTTCACGCATTTTGAATCATCGATCACTTAATGCTCTTCACTGAATCCGGCTTCGCAAACAACGAATCAGGCAGCGGCTGATTAAATTGAATTGATTCGTAATTGATCCGAGTTGTTTGCTTTCCGTTGACGAAGTGGTCGATCACCCACGGAGCTGTGACGCCATCGACCGTAATGGGTTTTAGTAGCTGGTCAACTTCAGTCGTTTCTTCCATGTCTCCGCTGTCCGGATTCTTTCTTGCACGTTTGTAACTTATCTTCGCTGGCAATCCGTCCTTCGCGCCAAATTCGTACTCGATCCAAAAGCCGTCACTATAAGTTAATCGGATCGTTTCGTTCCGTTTTGCGAGCCCGGCTTCACGACGCCCGACGTAAACAATATGGCCGCCGTCTTGTTGCCACCAGCCGCGCAGTAAATTTTCAACGCTGGTGCGCATCGTACGTTTGAAATCTTCGACCTGGCCTGGGCTTTGATCGCTGAGCTTTTTAACACCGCCATCGTATAACCAACCAGTACTCCCGGTGTTGGTTTGGATGGTCCTGATTCCAGCGGCCGAAAATTCCGTTCGCTCGCGATCAGGATAAGCGATATAGTCGACAAACCTGGCCGGAATTTGCGAAATGCCTTCCTCGTAAGTAGTGAAAAAACCACGGCCGGTTACGGTCTTCACATTCAAGTAATTGCTTCCACCCAGCACTTCAATTGCCTTTTGGATTATCTGTTGAGGCTTCTCGTCGCTACCCGTTGCCGATGTTATTTTGGGAGTTTGGGCGAAACGGGGTGAGAACAGTAGTACAGGTAAAAGCAAGCTTCTTACAAATTGACTGAGAATGTGGTTTAGCATGTCTAGATATAAGAACGACCAGTGAAGGGTTGAACTCCGGATCGGCGAGCGCGCAAAAAGAGGAACGGGGTGCTGGCAAGTGATTACGAGATGTTTTAAAAGAAAAAGACGGTTATAGACTTCACGGGCCGCTCGAACGGGCAGTAGCACGACCGTAAGGGACGGTCAACATAGCAACCGTGTCCTCGAGGTAGAACCACTGCCCCGAATTAGTTCAAGTCAGGTTTTGCGCCACCATTCGGTTTGACAACCGTTTCGCCGTTTTCAACGTCAACACGAAAACTGCTGGAAGTCTTCCACATTCCGGTGATTGGTAGCTTCACCTTCTCATCGATGTGGCGTTTTAAGAAACGCGCGCCATACGCTGTGCTGAAACCCTTCTCTGTCATCAGGTCGACAGCAGCCTCCGTTACTTCAGCGCGCTTGCCTTGACGCTCCATCTGGCGTTTCAGTTTGTCGAGGTACAGCCTGGCGATTTGCCGAACTTCATCCATGGTCAACGGCGAGAAGACGACGATCTCGTCAATGCGGTTGCGAAATTCTGGCGAGAACCGTTGCTCTGCCGCTTTCATGACTTCTGCCTTCACAGCGCGGAAGTCTGACTGTGTCTTCGTGCCGAATCCCAAAGGCTTCTCGAACCTCTTGAAGCTGTCGGATCCAAGGTTCGAAGTCATGATGATAATTGCGTCAGACAAGTAGACCTTCTTGCCGCGGCCGTCAGTCAACCAGCCTTCATCAAATGCCTGCAGGAACAGGTTCATCAGGTACGGCGAAGCCTTTTCCACCTCGTCTAACAGCAGTACCGTATACGGGTTCTCGCGCAGTTGCTCGGTGAGTATGCCGCCTCTTTCCGAACCGACGATACCGCGCGGCATGCCGATTAGCTTTTCTATGCTGACGGTGCCTTCACTGTACTCCGACATGTCGATGCGAATCATCTTCTCTTCATCACCGAACATGAATTCCGCGACTGCTTTAGCCAATTCCGTTTTGCCCACACCCGTTGGGCCGAGAAAAAGCAACACGCCGTCTGGTTTGTAATGAGATTCTTTCAGCGGTCCTTTGTTCAAACGCAGTCGTTGTGCGACGGCTCTGATTGCTTCCTTTTGGCCTATCACCCGGCGGCTGAGCATAGCTTCCGTCATCGCGAAACGATCGCTCGTGTCGCGGAAGATCATGTCGCGAGGAATACGCGACTCCTGCGAAATCACTTCAATAACGTGCTCAGGTCTGACGACCATCGTCTGCGGTTCATTTATTTCGACCTTCACGGCAGCCGTATCAAGCCAACCAATCGCTTTGTCAGGCAAGTGAAGATTGCGAATGTACTTCGGAGCCATCTCCAATGCGATGTTGATAGCATCATCAGAGATCTTCACCGAATAATTTTTCTCGAGTCGTGATCGGAGTCCAAGAAGTATTTCTCTGGTCTCCGGAATCGAAGGTTCAACCACCTTCACAATTCGAAAACGTCGCGCCAGCGCTTCATCCTCGGCGATGTATTCCTTGTATTCTGAAAGAGTCGTTGCTCCAATTATCCGCATGTCGCCACGGGCCAGCGCCGACTTGAACATATTCGCTGCATCGGAGGATGTACCTAGGGCTGCGCCCGCTCCGATAATTGTGTGTGCCTCGTCGATGAAGAGGATCAGATTGTCGCGTTCCTTAACTTCGTCGATGATCCCCTTGATTCGTTCCTCAAACATTCCGCGCAACATCGTACCCGCCACGATGCCGCCCATCTGCAGTTGTACGATATGAGACGTGCGCAGCCTTGCCGGAACTCTTTCCGGTTCAAGCTCGATTATTCGCGCTAGCCCTTCAATAACTGCAGTTTTACCTACGCCGGGCTCACCGACAAGCATGGGAGAGTTTGCGCGCTCCCGATGACAGAGAATTTCGATGATCTGCTGGATTTCCTTCTCTCTTCCGATAGTCGGCGGAATCTTGTCTGCGCGAGCTAGCCGGTTTAACGAGACACCAAAGTGTTTGAGGTAAGGAGGCAACTCGAACTTCTTTCGATTCTGCTCCTCTTCGAGCTCCCGTTTTTGCACTTGAGCGTGAACGTTTTCCGCAACAGCTTCAGGATTAGCACCCATTGTGCGCAGCACTTCAACAAATAAACTGTCGTAATTGCTTAGCGCTTCAAAAATATCAGTCGCTTCTATTGTCTTACGCCCTTGCGTTCGTGCTCGCTCCATTGCTCGCTTGAACAGATCAGTCGTATCTGGCCCAATGCGAAAACCCTTCCCGAGATGTTGCTGTCTGGCGCTGCCCAGGCGTTTCTCAATGGCCATCTTCACTACGATGGGATCGAGGGATAATTCGCGCATAGCAGAGTTGAACATATCGGGCTCTTCAACAGTCAAAGCTTGAACGATGTGTTCGACGGAAATATAGTTTTGGTCACGCCGACGCGATTCATCCAATGCATGCTCAAGCACGCGCTGTCCGCTATCGGCAAATTTGTCTTTGTATGAACCTAAATCAACCATTTTTGTAAGTACCACTGCCGCAGAATTTGAACAAATATTTGGGGCGACAGTTAACTGCTCATCTTTCAAGGGTCTAACCACGACTGGCTATGACCATTGGTTAGATGTCGTCAGGATAAGCGCCGTTGCGTTTCAATGCAATAACTAATCGCGGCGGATTATCCCTGCAAATCTGTTGCCAGCTTACTGCCGCCCAACTGTAAAGATTATTGACAAACAATGTCTCTAGTAATCGTAATCGTCACCTCCTGGCATCGGCGCCGCAGGTTTCTTCGGTTCCGGCGCGTCCGTTACAGCCGCATCTGTAGTAAGCAATAACCCTGCAATAGACGCAGCATTCTGCAGAGCCGTGCGAACAACTTTTGTTGGATCTATGATGCCGGCCGCTGCCAAATCCTCGATTTTTCCAGTAACAGCGTTGTAGCCCTTTGCACCCTTTGATTGCTCAACCTGGCCTACTACGACTGCTCCCTCAACCCCTGCATTTTCTGCGATTCGACGCACCGGTTCTTCAAGGGCTCGACGGACAAGCTTGACGCCGGTGCGCACATCGACATCTTCACTTTCGAAGTTGTCCAGCACCTTTGCCGCTCGTAAGAGGGCGACACCACCACCCACAACGATGCCTTCCTGCGCAGCGGCCCTGGTGGCGTTCAGCGCATCTTCAACACGCATTTTGATCTCCTTCATCTCCGTTTCTGTAGCTGCGCCAACTTTCACCACAGCCACGCCACCGGCCAATTTTGCCAAACGCTCCTGAAGTTTTTCACGATCGTAATCAGACGTCGATTCTTCTATCTGCCTTCGAATGGTGGCTACTCGGCCCTGGATCGACTTGCGGTCTCCGCCGCCTTCCACAATTGTTGTAGTCTCTTTATCGATTACAACTCGTTTTGCCGTTCCAAGATCGGTGATTTGAACATTTTCCAGTTTTATTCCAAGGTCTTCTGTTATTACTCGGCCGCCGTTCAGAACTGCGAGATCTTCGAGTATCGCTTTACGGCGATCGCCAAACGCCGGAGCTTTGACTGCACACACCTTGATAGTCCCGCGGAGACGATTTACGACCAGGGTAGCAAGCGCGTCACCATCCACGTCTTCCGCAATGATCAGAAGCGCACGACCAGCGCCCACGGTCTGTTCCAGCAGCGGCAGCAAATCGCGCATTGCGGAAATCTTTTTTTCCTGCAGCAGAATCAATGGTTCCTCGAGAACCGCTTCCATCCGATCTGCATTTGTGACGAAGTAGGGTGATAGATAGCCGCGATCGAATTGCATACCTTCGACCACGTCCAAGGTAGTCTCGATCGATTTGGCTTCTTCGACGGTAATAGTTCCGTCCTTACCCACTTTGTCCATCGCATCGGCAATAATTTCGCCGATCGTCTTGTCCCAGTTAGCTGAGAC
>JBHEMC010000169.1:0-5337 GCA_046262775.1 Pyrinomonadaceae bacterium
AGCCCGCGCTCCTCGCAGATAATCTCAATCTCGCGTATTGAAACTCTATTCTCATGTAAGACTCGCCGGCGACGTCGAAGTTCATAACGCTCGTAACTCGGCTCGCCCAAAGTCGAGAGCTCCTCACCAGGAAGAGGCTCTTCATTGCAATTCAATGCTTCAACTAAACCGCACCACACACTCGGAATCGAACCAGGATAAAAAAACTCGAGATCTAGAAGGTAGGAATGGAGTTTCGATTCAATGTTCCATCGATTCTCGATTTCATACCCAATCCGTGCAAGCAATTCGACAACCGCGTTGCAGGAATCACCATCCACGCGCCATTGTCCCCCAGGCGTGCGCCGAAACAAAATGATGTGGGTGCCGCGAAGAGCGACTAGATCTTCTGCAAATTCCACGTTGGCGTCATTCAATATTTATTCGCTGGAGTGTCGTCTGTTGAAGATGCAATCAATGCCGAGAGCATGATCTCTACCGCGCCCTTGCCGCCAGCCAGTCGTTCTGGTGTTGCGGCGCGCATCGCCGCGATTGCTGCCCGCAATGGCGCTTCGATCGCAACAATTGAGGCATCGACAACCCCGAATGACTTAGCAATTGCAAGCTGGCTGCTTATCAGGCTCTCCACCTCGTTTGCCATCTGATGAATTGAATTCGAGCACGCAATTAGCTTAGCGGCATCCGATGCCGGCTCGCCTAGTAACTCCGCGGCTAATGCTAGCAACGCCGCCGAGCGGACAGTCTCGGGACGAAGAACTTGGCCTTGCCGATCCGTTTCGACATGCCGGTGCCAGTTTAAACCATTCTCTCGATTCTCTTCAAAGTGCTCGATAACGTATGCGATCCACTCAGTAGAGCGAGCAATCCGCGAAGTAAGTTGTTCCTTTGACTCAGAACAAATTCCGCCTACTTGCTTTTTCTCGATTGACTTCTCCAACGCGGGGCAACTAGTGATATGCCACGACCGTGCAAGCTGCTTCGGCCGTGATGGCCAGCTTACCCATCGTTCGTTGAGATCCACCGTAACTCGGGCGACTTCGTTTCCGGCATTGTCCACGAGAGACAATCCTGAAATGAGCAATGCCTCCAGCGTCTGAGAGTATCCCGATGGCGCCCCTGACAGCCACAACGTCGGGGCTGTATCTCCTGCATCCTCAAGGGCAGGGATTCCATGGCGAAGTGCCGCATCCTCAACAAGCTTTGATACGGCCCGAAATCGCGGCTTTACAACGAATCTCAAATCGTGATACGATCGTAACGCCGAGCGTAGGTTCCGTTCCGGGTCATGAATCTCCTCCGGTAGGGTATCAAGCGACTGATGCAGCTCTACGGTTTTTGCGCCAAGGATCGCGACGATATCTTCTAATTGAATGTCGGCCCAGCGCGATAACGCGCCGAGCGTTTCCCTTTGCGCATCTTGGGCACTTTCACCATGGAGAATCTCCCATTCCGGAACGGGCCGGAGAAACGCAGCCGCATGATCAATGTCTTCGAGTTCAAGTGCGTCCAAAGCATATCGTCGCAGCCTCTCAGTATCGATCAGAGAGATTAACGCAAAACTGATTTCTCTAAGCGCCTCTTGGACCGGTTCTACGGGCGATGCTTTCTTGTCAGACACGGTAAGGCTCGAAATGTCTAACTCAGTTGGCACTTGCCACACAAATGCCATCTCTTTCGGCCTAAGCATACGTTGAATTATTGATCCACCTATCGTGCCTTCTAAATGCGGCTTCAAACGTCCTTTAAGTGAAAGAGGCTGCGTCGCTGGTAGGACTACGACGTTGGAGTTCTTAATCAATCGATTCGTTGGTGTTTCCTTATCACCACGATCCAACGCAAATATTGAAAAGGATCCGAAATTCCCACGTACGACAAGCGCGTCCTCAGGAATCGAAACCGTGTCGGATGTTTTTTCGTGACTCGAAGTGTACACGGGGTTAATCATGTTACGATTGAATCAAATAATGGTTGAAAATTACAGTTGCACGCGAGAAGGAAACTGCCGCCGCCAAACGAAACCGATGTGCGGCCCGCTCCAGTCACAGAACACAACACACACCATTTTGCTAGCTAGCCTGCACCTAGCGCTGAAAGACTGCCAGCACGATCGGTCAAGGATCATATCGACGAAACAGTCCTTCCCATCCCGATTTCATGGCGTGCAGAATTGGAAGGGTATTGTTCGGGCACGAATGCTGGAAGACAATCAAGTATCCGTCTTGCGCATAGGCCGCTGCGCTCGTGGGCACAATGCGGTCGCAGTATCGACGCAGAGTCGATTTCTCCGCTGAATTAAACTGTGTACAACTATCGGAAAAAACGGAGTCACCTTCGCCGAGAGTAATTCCGGTGGAAACAAGTAATGACGTTTCCTGCTCAATTTTCACGATGGCCGTTTCAGTAGCGGCAGCCAAGATCAGATGCACGTCAGGTCCTTCGGGCAGATATTCGGACATTTCTGGCCAAGCATCAACGACCTGCGTGCCTGTGCCTGAAAAGTCATCGACAAAAACGATGGTGTCGCCGATGCCCAGCTCCGACGTCAGGAGCTCGCTTTTGTGTACGAAAATCGAGTTGTGACTTTTCGACTTCAGATTGTTCGCGTGCCGGAACTGGCCCAGCATTGCATCACCACTTTCTCCGGCGCTGGTAGAAAAAGGGGCGAAGCGCCATTTACCTTTTCTCTCGGAAGCTGTCGCATGCCAGCCTTCCAGGCTTTGGAGCGCAGTCCGGTAGATTGCGCTTATTTGATTGTTCGGCACAAACTCGACACAATCTAAGATTCGAGCGGCTAAATCCCGATCACTGCTGCGAAACTGTCTCACCCAGCGATCGATTCTTGGTTCCGTGACCGCATAGCGAAACGTACCGAAATCTGAAACCCAGCCAGTCATCCGACGACTGGTGATCGGACTCCCTCGCGGCTTCGGTGTTCTCATGCCTTCAGTCGCCGACCTATCATCTCTAGTTTTTTTGTAATCAGATCGCGTAGTGCGCTCAGCTTATTCCAAAGGCTCTCCTCACCGTAGTATTTCTCCGGGTCCAAGGCCTCTATTGTCTTATATAGTGTCGTGATAGTACCGAGTGCCTTGCGCGCGCTTGCGGAGACATCGGCTTCATTAATTAGCAGATGGTCGACAGGGAGTTCTGGATTTTGTGCGAACTCACGGAGCCGTTTTGTGATTTCTTTGGTCTTGCCCGCGCGACGGGCATTACTTATGTGCTGTTTAATTATTCGAAAATCAGTTACCGACCGCAGCGTTTTCGTTGTCAGATACTTCTGGAGCATCTGCCAAGTGAACTCGTCTTTGTCGAACCATTTCATCGAGTTCACAAGGCGATCTGTCCGAACGACGTAGAGCTCAATAAAAAAATCAGCCTTGATTCGTTGGATTGGGTCAGGAGCTAACATCAAATCCTGAAACTCTCGGTTATATGACAATAGCTTCTTGCACCGTATTACTACCGCCTGATCAAGCCCCGTCAGCACGGCCAAGCTCGCATCGTTTTTCTCTTTTAGCTCATTCATCAACACTTCGAGCTTTAGAGCCGTCGGCATCAATTCCCAGTCTTCGCGCACCTTATGTATTTGGAACATCGTGACGATGTTTTGAACGACGCTTGGCTCTGCAACTTGGTTAACGGGCACTGTCTTGATTTTTTGCTTTTGCGCCGTCATCCAGCGCCGCTGGCCATCCAAGATGACGTATCGCTTTCGTCGCGGATCCCAGTACACTGTTAACGGGACAAGAATGCCTACTTTTCGAATCGAGTTCTCGAGTGCGAGCATTGGCGCTTTGTCGAACAGCATGCGCGGGTTGTGCGGATTAGGAATTAGAACATCCGTCTTGACGACTTTTACTCGGATGATCTCCGGAGAGAGCGAGGCCGTTGCTTGTTTTTTCATATGATTGACCTTGAGGCTGGGATGCCGAGGCCCTCGTCGGCGATTTTTGCAGTTACTCTAAGTACTGACGAGTTCAACTGTGCTGGATGGGAGGTTAGAAACCAATAGCTCTGCAGCTCGGCGCCTGTGTTTTGCGAACCCTGAGATATTTCGATGGGTGAACAGCTTCGTGGTATTCCACTCACCGAAAAACTTCATAGCCTCGCTACAGTATGCATAAGAGAGTACAAACGACGCCCCGATCGCGTCTATGCAGTACAATGAGTCGGAAAGCTTCTGCAGGTCATCCACGCCGAAACTTTGAGGACCGTATTGCTTGAATATTCGTCGATTGGCAACAGCATACGGCGGATCGAGGTAAACGAAATCGCCCTTTTCCACGAATTCTTCGATCGTCCGCGTAAAATCGGAGCAGATGATTTCTGCTCGTTGTAAATTTTCGACGGCCTTAGAAAAGTCATCCCATTTTGGTAGCGCGCCCGTTCCGTTCGGCGAAAATGGAACATTGAACCGACCATTCTTGTTTGTTCTGTATAGACCGTTGAAACAATACCTGTTGAGATAAAGAAATCGTGCTGCTTGATCGATCCGCGACAATCCCGGCACAATAGCGGAGCGCTGAGCGAGATAAGCGTCTCTAGATACAGGAATCCTTGCCGCTGCGTGATGAACATCGTACGGGAACTCGCAAATTGTATTGTACGCTATGATGAGATCAGAATTAATATCCGCGAGCAGTGCTTTCTGGGGATTGGTTGCAAAAAAAAGTGCTGCCGATCCCATGAACGGCTCGACATATCGCGTTCGGTCTGGAGACCAGTAACCAATTATTCGAGGAATTAGCTTTCGCTTGCTGCCGGCCCATCTAAAGATCGGTTTACCACTTCTCGCAGTCGACGGCCCTCCTTGCATTCTTCCCCCGACGACTAAGTGACGTCTTCCAGTCCATTCACAACTATGATCGCAGTGTTCTTTGCCCCCTCGCGTAAATGAAACGCTTTTTAACTTAGCGTCGGCATCAATTTCGTGCGACAACATTAATCGGCCGCTGACCATTCTGTACCTCAATGAGCGCAATTGCGCTTGCCTATTGAGCGACGCGAAAGGCCACTTTTACAGTGGGGTACTGAGGATGGTGTCTTGGCTTTAAATCCACTACCCGCGCACCAACGCCTTGTATTTAATCCGATGCGGCTGATCCGCATCAGCTCCCTTACGCCGCTTTAGATCCTCGATGTACGCCTGATAGTTCCCCTCGAACCACACAACCTCGGAATCCCCTTCGAACGCCAGCATGTGCGTCGCAATACGATCCAGAAACCAGCGATCGTGCGAAATCACAACCGCACAACCTGAGAAATCCAGCAGCGCATCCTCCAGCGCACGCAACGTATCGACATCGAGATCATTCGTCGGCTCATCCAGCAACA
>JBHEMC010000169.1:5347-5672 GCA_046262775.1 Pyrinomonadaceae bacterium
CAACAAATTCCCACCACTCTTCAACAACTTCGCGAGATGCAGACGATTCCTCTCACCACCCGAGAGATTCGCAACTGACTTCTGCTGATCCGAACCCTTGAACCCGAAACTCGACAAATACCCGCGCGCATTGATCTCACGCTTCCCAACCTGAATCGTATCCAAGCCACCACTCACTTCATCGTACACGGTCTTCGATCCATCCAGCACTCGACCCTGATCCACATACGCGAGCTGCACAGTGTCACCAACCTTCAACGAGCCCGCATCAGGTGATTCCTCACCGACAATCATCCTGAACAACGTCGTCTTACCCGCACCATTC
>JBHEMC010000170.1:0-5663 GCA_046262775.1 Pyrinomonadaceae bacterium
AATTCGGTCTGTGCTCGAAGGGAAAAACACGCTGGCGATCATGCCAACCGGCGCCGGCAAATCTCTTTGCTACCAACTGCCAGCGCTTCACATACCGGGAACAACGATAATAATCTCGCCACTGATCTCGTTGATGAAGGATCAGGTCGACAAGTTGGAGGTTGCCGGTTTAGAAGCTTCGCAGCTAAACAGCGCGCTCACTAACTCCGAAAAGCAGCAGAACCTCGAACAAATCAAAACCGAAAGCACTAACTTTATTTTTGTCACGCCGGAGCGTTTTACAAACGAAGAATTCCTGGAAGACTTACGCACGAAAACGGTTGACCTTGTAGTAATAGATGAAGCCCATTGCATATCTGAATGGGGTCACGATTTCCGTCCGGCATATCTGTCACTTGGCGCGGCGATCAAAACGATCGGTTCACCACCAGTGTTGGCTCTGACAGCGACCGCGACTCACGAAGTGACTGAGGACATTGAAAAGCAGCTCGATCTAGGAAAGTTGCGGGTTGTTAATACCGGCATTCATCGTCCGAACCTGGCATACCGGGTGCAACGAGTCACGAATGAGCGTGAAAAGCACGAACAGCTAACGCGAATACTTCGGGAGAACGAGGGAACGGGGATCATTTATGCGGCCACAGTTAAAACGGTGGAAGAGTTAACCGAGTGGCTGCAAAGTTTTGATTTCAAAATCAAGAAGTACCATGGTCGCATGAAGGCAAGTGAGCGCAAGGAGAATCAGGAGGCGTTCATGGCCGGCGAACTGAAAGCTGTTGTCGCTACCAACGCCTTTGGGATGGGTATCGACAAGCCTGATATTCGTTTCGTGGTGCATTATCAAATGCCTGGTTCGCTCGAAGCTTATTACCAGGAATCGGGCCGCGCTGGGCGCGATGGGGAACCGGCGAGTTGTGTGCTTTTTTACCAGCTTGATGACCGTCGCACACAACAATTCTTCCTCGGAGGAAAACATCCGAAATTTGATGACATCCTCGCCGTTTATCACACGCTTGAGTCGATTGGCGCACAAGAGGCGGTTGAGCTCTCCGCTGTTCAGGAACATACCAACACAGTCGCGCATAAGAAAGTGCGAGTTATCCTGTCGCTCCTGAAAGAGATCGGACTGGTAAGGGAGTTCCGCGGAAGTAGGTTTCGCTTGTTGCCTGTGGGCGTGAGTCGCAATGATTTGCAAGAATTGGCACGCCTCTCGGAAGAAAAAGCGGCGAAGGATAAAGAAAAACTGGAACGAGTAATGCTTTATGGACAGAGTGCTGCTTGCCGCTGGCGGCTGCTACATGACTACTTTGGCGAACAGATGCAAAGCGAAATTTGCGGCACGTGCGACAATTGTGTTCACCCGATCGCAGAACAACTTGGACTCCCGAAGCTAAAACCTTCTTTTGCGATGTAGAAAAGGCGAAGGAGGTTTCGGGTTGCCTCGCAACCGTCCATCAAGGACAAGCTCATGTCCATCAGAATAACGTCTGCCGCTAATCTAAAGTATCCTCCACCACCAAAACCGTGTACCCCACGGGAGCGACGTTAGATAGAGTTGCCTTGCGTCAACGACCTTACGCAAAAGCAGACACAGCAGCAGCCGGATTAAGTGCGCTGCGAGCCCTTAAGTCTTTGATTGCTTTTTGCTGAATGAGTAGTTCTTCGGCAAGTGGGTAATGTATTTCCCGGTGGCCTTGCGCATTAGCCATACCCCAAAGACCGGTTTCGCAGTGGCGGTCATCTCCCCAACCGGGAAAGTCAAGAATCGGATAGAGGCAGACGCCCTCGATAGGAATTCCAAGTTTTAGTGCGTCGCAAACTTCTCCCGCGACATACCGTAGCCAGCCCGCTCTACCCTCGGATTCTGTGCCGGTCTCTGCAATGAACAGCGGTCGCTGGTAACGTTCATAGACTTCTGCGAGCAGACTGCTCAACGGCCGGTACTGAGGATCTGAGAGTTCCAGCCATCTCTCCGGGTGGAAACGGGTTTCACCGTAAATCCATTGGTTGTTTGGATAATAGTTAACGCCGATGATGTCGAGGTATTTCTCATGGCCGCCCAAGCCGGGTTGGCGGCGTCCAGCCAGCATGTCCCAGGCCTGGAACATCAACTGACGATAATATTCGGCAATCACAAATTCTTCGGGACGCTCGAAGTTGTGAACCACATTGATCAATGGATCCGTGTGAACAATTCGCGTGTGCGGATTGATGGTCCAAGCTGCTTCGGTGGCTTCGGTGGCGGCGCGAACCAGCTGCGCTTTTAGCTCGTGCGGACGATCGGTCTCAAAGGGATTCAGGTAAGCTGATTCGCCTCCGGCCCAGGCGAAGAACGAGATTTCATTAATAGGAGCGATGAAAAGCGGCAGATCGCTTTCTTCCTGCAACACATGCACGAAAGCGCGAACCATACTGGAGAAACGCTTGATGAATTCGACACTAAAGATGTCGAGGCCCTCGGGCCATCCATAGTGGCACAGGTCCCAGATGATCTGAGTTTCTGTCTCGCGAGCAGCGCGCAACATCGGTAGCACGCTGGAAAAGTCGTAGCGATACGGCGACGGTTCAATTAAGTGCCAGCGTATTCCGTCGCGCGCCACGCGTATGCCGTGGTCGCGTAGGCGCCCGTAGTCCTGTTCAGCGTGCAGATCGTGCCAGGTGGCCGCCGTCAAATCGAGCCGACGACCGGAAAGAAGTTGCTGAGAGGCACACTCAAATCCGCCCATGAAGAAACTGGGAAAGAGCGGTTCAGTGTGACTAATCACGTTCACTGTATTCTGTGGAGTTCCTGCTTAATCAATTCGAAGACACCAGCCAAATGTCGCTCCGTGGTCAGCACGTTCCCCAGCGCCACGCGCATAGCAACCTTGTCGCGCAGCATGGTGTGCGTCATGTAAGCTCGGCCGGTAGCGTTTACTGATTTCACCACCGACCGGTTCAGATCATTCGCAGTCTCGAGCGAGTCATGGGCGTTCCCATTGCAGACAGCTCGAAAGCAAACAACGCCCATCTGCACGGGCGCCAGCAATTCCAACTCAGCGTCATTTTCCACCCAGGTCGCGAACAGTCTCGCCAGCCGGATGTGCTCGCGAATTCGAGCGACCAGTCCGGATTCACCGAAGGCACAAAAAACCATCCAGGCTTTTAGGGCACGGAACCGCCGGCCCAATTGAATGCCGTAGTCCATGTAATTGATTTCGGCTTGCTCAGCGTCGCCCCGCAGGTATTCGGGGACTACGGAAAAGACTTCTCGAAGCCGCTCCGGATGCCTGGTGTAAAGAGCACTAAAGTCCAGAGGTACGAAAAACCATTTGTGCGGATTGACGACGACCGAATCAGCGTTAACGACGCCTTCCATTAGATGACGTGCTTTGGGCAAGAGCGCGGCCGCGCCGCCGTAAGCGGCATCGACGTGCAACCAGATTCTCTCCTGCTTGCAGAACGCAACTATTTCCGGAATCGGATCCACTGCGGCAGCAGAGGTCGTACCGACGGTTGCGACCACGGCGAGCGGCATATAACCGGCACTGCGATCCTGTTGGATCGCGAGTTTCAGGCTATTGAGATCCATGCGAAACAGATCGTCACTATCAATGCGGTTCACGTTTGTCTCACCGACGCCTAGCGTGATTGCCGCTTTAACGATTGAACTGTGGGCCTGGTCGGAAGCGTAGATACGCAGCCGTGGCAGATCGTCCCGTCCAGCCAATCCCAGAGCCCGAATATTCAAGCAGAGACTTTCTCTGGCGGCGGCCAGCGCATGAAGTGTCGCGACAGACGCTGTGTCATAGACCACACCGAAAAACTCTTCCGGCAGCCGCAGCATCTGGCGCAACCATCTCAATACGACTGTCTCCAACTCTGTTGCTGCGGGCGAGGTCGCCCAGGTCATCGCGCTGACGTTAAGAGTCGCGGCCAGTAGCTCGCCGAGAATTCCGGGGCCTGTGGTGGTAGAACCAAAGTAGCCGACAAAATTCGGATGGCCCCAGTGGACCAGGTTTGGAACAATCACGCGCTCGAAATCGGTCATGACTGTTTCAATAGGCACGGGCGTTTTGGGAATAGTTGAAGGTAACGCTGCTGAGACATCTCCGGGCTGTCCCGACGGCGAGATAACTTGTCGCTCAATATTTGATCGATAATCAGCGACCCACTCAGCGGCCTGTTGAATTGCTTGGCGGAATTGTTCTTCGGGCAGGTCGCCCAGCAGCGCTGCACTTTGCTGAGGCGAGAAGACCTGCATTGGCTTAGACATTTTTTTGCTCAATCAAGGTGCGGAGCTGTTGTGGGTTGGCTAGCCTCTGACTCTGAATCTTGCCGCCGGCAACCCAGGCATCGCCAGTGCCTTTCGAGAGCAGTTTCGGTCCAAACGGATAACCACCGTAACGCGCCCACCAATAGACCGCCCAGTAAACGCTTAGCGATCGTTCCAATATCCAAAATGGCGCAAACAAAGGTGAACTGAAAGAGAAAAAGCGTGACGCTCCATTTCGTAACAAGCCCCGACTGCTTACTAACATCGATAACACAGAGAGAGCTGTCAAAAAGAGAACCGCAGCACGCAGGTTGATCAGAAAACCAAGCCCAAGTGTTACTGGAATTACGGAGAGGAAGGCCGCCGTCTTTAATCGCATTACAAAGTCTTCGTATGCCTGACGAGGACGCTGTTCCACCCACTTTGAAAATTTGGGTGGACGCTTGAGGATAAAGAAATCGAGCGCGTATTTTACGTCAACGCCGTTGACAGCAAAGTGGCGGACAATCTCTTCGTTATCAAACAGCACATCGCCATCGTATGGACCAACGCGGCGCATCGTCGAGCGACGAAACCCGCACGTTCCTGGATAATCGCCGGCACGCAGCACACCTCTATTAATTAAAATGCGAGCGTTCTCAAGTCGCGCCCACCAGGGCAATGGTGAAATGAAGTTTTGCGGACGCACCATCTCAAACATATCGAGGAGGCTGCGCATCCTTTTGACATCGGCAGCGCTATAACGAATATCGTCATCGGCGAGAATAATGCGTTCATAGGAAGCTAAATCAACACCGGTGTGGACTCCGTTCACCTTCCCATTCAAGTACGTGTACTTTGGATCGGGAGCAACGTGCCGCACGAAGCCGTCCCAGCTTTTCTTGTGATGCTCAAAGACCTTGGAAGGAGAACCGTCAACAACCAGCACCTCACAGCCGGCCATTCGCAGCGACTTGAAGTAATCCGCCAAGCCCGCTACTTCCTGCCCGTCGACCTGCACACGACGAATCGGCACAATGAACGAGCAAACAAGATCCTGTCGCGTAGTTGCGTTCATGCAGCCGCCTCAAAGCTTGCTGCGTGCGGAATCGAGGTCGTCGACGACACCGGATAATCCATCAGCCGCACTACACGCATCGTCGCCTTGCCGGCGCGTTCACTCATAAACTTCTGCTGGTCATAGCCCAGGACCAATTCCGTTGCATTGCGCGGGTACATCCGGACCAGAGGCAACGCGACGTCGTTAAGCATCCAGCGTCCGTGGCGTTCATCTTCCTTAATGTGTAGGTCCCAGTAGCCTCGCGCTTTTTCAGACATTCCGAGCCGCTCGGCTGCAAGGCGATAATTATCGAACGCCGCCGGGACAGAAATTTCCGTGTAGAGGAGGCCGCCCACATAACGCAAATAA
>JBHEMC010000171.1:0-5616 GCA_046262775.1 Pyrinomonadaceae bacterium
GCAGCAGACTGATGTACTGGGCCAGTCCTTTTTTGATTGATCCGAACCATATCGTTCATCTGTTGGGGCGGCGAGGGCTTGCCCCGCCGTAGCCACCATTAAGATAACCAACGCTCTCAAGTGATACCTCGCACTTTCTTAACGGCTTTGCCGCTGGATGTGCGGCGAGGGTTTGCCTCCGCCGTAGGGCGCCCAATAGCTTAACAGCGCTCTCCAAAACTGCACCTCGCACCTTTCGCAACGGCTTAGCCGCCGGATGTGCGGCGAGGGCTTGCCCCGCCGGTACTGAGTCTCTCATTTGGGCTGCGCCCCTGGCGCGGGCTCTGCCCTACCTGCGCCGCCGCCGCCGAATCAAGTCCTTGTCTACCTGCAGCGGTTCATCCGCGCTCGGACAACCGTGCCAGATGCGAGCACTCGACCAGCGGTAGTCTATCGCTCGCTCAACCAGGCCGGCGCGTACTGGATTCTGATGAATGTAATTCAACTTCTGCATGAACAGCTGTTCGGAAAAAATAGGTAATACGTTTTTCTCCCTCTGCCACAGCGAGTAGCGGTGGTTCTTCTCATACGTCTGGTGCTGCAGCTTAGCCAGT
Organism: Pyrinomonadaceae bacterium; assembly: GCA_046262775.1. GTDB lineage: Bacteria > Acidobacteriota > Blastocatellia > Pyrinomonadales > Pyrinomonadaceae > PSRF01. Next base: position 594 of record JBHEMC010000171.1, read on the forward strand.
GAGCGCCAGTAGTTGTTCTGTTTGAGATAGTCAATCACGCGGCGCGCTGTTAGTCCTTTCAAGATACGCAGCACATCAGAAGTAGTTGTCGGGCGACTCGTTAAGACGTGCAGGTGATCGATCATGATCACGTAAGCGAACAACAGAAAATTCTTGCGCGCCTCATCCAAAGCGCGACAGAGTAGTTCCTTCGTTGCATCAGTTTGGAAGACCGGTAGTCTATCTTTGGTGACCAGAGTGATGTAGAGGACTGGAGAATCCTGCGATATGAGGTAACGGTGAGCCATGAGGTTGCTCCCTTGCAGTGAGGTTTGAAACAGCGGGTGAGAAGGTAATGGAGTTGTTGCTTCGAGTAAAGGGGCAGAGCCCGCACCAGGGGCGCAGCCCAAATGAGAGGTCACAGTGCCGGCGGGGCAAGCCCTCGCCGCACATCCGGCGGCAAAGCCGTTGCGAAAGGTCGAGCTGTTACCTGAGAGCTTCCTTAATTTAGTGGCTTGTTACGGCGGGGCAATCTCGCCGCACATCCGACGGCAAAGCCGTTGCGAAAGGAGGTGTCACCAGCATGTTAATTTATTTTGGCGAACTAGAGCGGGGCAAGCCCTCGCCGCATCCCGAACGAAGCTCAATGCGAGAAGCCAAAACTATCAGCAACGCAGCGTCGTGAGCAGTGGAAAGTAAAAAAGCAATCTGCGCAACTATTGAATCAGCCCAATGCGGCGCATGAGGTCCATGATGCGAGGATCTGAACGAAGAGTATCGAATTGCGGATCGATCTTCAGGTAAACAAGGTACGCGTCGTGTTCGTGATAAGCCTTTTCCAACCACTTGAGAGTTTCATCCGTGTTCTTCAGGCGCGCGTAAATGCTGGCAACCGCATAAGGCGAGACACTGCTGTTGGTTGCATCCTCTTTCAACAACTCAAGCTGCTTTTGCCAATAACCATTTGCACCTGCCGTTGCGACCGCCGATCGCAAATCACTCGCACGCTTCGAAACCTTCTCCGGATTCTTTCCAGCCAGCGTCAATGCAGTCTGCCACTCCACAATGGCTTCGTTGTACATATTTTTTTCCTGATAAGCATTGCCGAGCAGCCGATGCGCGAGAATAAAGTTCTTATCCATTTCCGTCGTTTTGCGCAGCTGTTGGATGGCTTCATCATACTGGCGTGCCTTGATGTAAGTATCCCCGACAATGGCACTAATAATCAGCGATAACGGATCCAGTTCTTGCGCCCGCTTAATTTGTGAGATTGCTTCCTGATGGCGACCCATCTCAGATAAATACTGTGCGTACCAGTGGTGAGCAGTCGAATAGTTTGGATTCAGTTCAATAGCTCGCTTTAATTCGTTTTCAGCAGCGATGAAATCCCATTCGTAATCTACCCGGATGCCACCCAGTGACGCATGTGCCTCAGCAAGAGAATCATCCAGCTCCAAAGCTCTCTGCGCGGCAGTTTTTGCTTTGACGTAGGCCTCCTGGCTTGAGATGTCGCTGTAGTTGGGAATGATCAGATAAGAGTCTGCCAGTCCCGCATACGCCAGCGCATACGTTGGATCTGCAGCGATTGCCTCATTGAAGTACTCAATGCTCTTCTTCAGATCATCACCAGTGCGCTTGTTCCAGTAATAACGACCTTTCAAGTAAGACTGGTAAGCCGCAGCATTTTCAGTATAGTGCTTTGTGACGCGCTTCTGTTGATCTCCTGTCAGCTTCGATCTCAATTGCTCGGATATCTCGCCGGAAATGTCTGACTGAACAGTGAGAATGTCTGCCAAATTGCGATCGTATTGATCACCCCAGATCCTGTGATTGTTGGTAACGTCTACCAGCTCGGCACTAATAATTACTTTGTCATTTCGCTGCGTAATTCTTCCTGTCACGATTGCTCGCACACCGAGTTCGCGTCCGACTGTTTGCGGATCAACGTCACGACCCTTGTATCGAAAAACCGAACTACGGGCAATTACAGCGAGGTTCGGCAGTTCAGAGATGCTGTTAATTAAACTCTCGGTGATGCCGTCAGACAGATACTCAGTGTCAGGATCTGCGCTGACGTTGACGAAAGGTAAAACTGCTATCGAATCCACTCTTAGTTTTGTCGTTCGCCAAAAATAGAAATACGAGAGAAGCGCACCCAGCAACAGAAACGACGCAATGCTAATGAAGACCCCCTTTTGATGGCGTCGAACTCCCTCGACAATGTAGGCGGCACTGGAAAGTTGTGGAGCCGGTTGCACAGCCTCGCTGTTTATGGAGCTGGAGCGAGTTTCGTTTTCAACGGTCACCCGCGTGCTCGCAAACGCACCTGACCGTGCGGCGGAAACGCCTGATGATGACCGCTGCAGTTCGGCGCTGACCTCTAATTCCCAACGGAGGTTCTCCAGGTCAACAGCTAGATCTTTGACACCGTGATAACGTTTGTCAGGATCCTTCGATAAAGCCTTCCTGACGATGCGTTGCAGTTCCGGGGGTGTGGACGGAAAATACTCTGCCAGTGGAACCGGCTCTCGATCCAAAATTGATACCAGCAGATCGGTGGGAGTTGGTCCGTCAAATGGAACGCACCCGGCAACCATTTCATAGAGCACCACACCCAAACTCCAAATGTCTGTTCGCGCGTCAACCGGCAGACCACGTGCCTGCTCGGGAGACATATAACGGACGGTTCCAAGTATGAGGTGCGGCTCCGTACGGAACATCGTTTTAGTGAGGCCATCTGGATCCGAAAGTCGAGGGTCGGTCGGTGGTTCCGTCAATTTCGCGAGTCCAAAATCAAGTAGTTTGACGATCTTGTCGCGCCGCCGCAACATGATGTTTTCAGGTTTGATGTCACGGTGTATGACTCCGCTTTCGTGTGCGGCTGCGAGAGCATCGGCAACCTGAATCGTTATTCGAAGTATTTCGGCCAGCTTGAGCTGATTACCTGGTATGTAATCGCGAAGTGTTAAGCCGTCGATGAATTCTGTGGCGATGAAATGAACAGTCCCGACCTCGCATATTTCATAAATCGTCACTAGGTTCGGATGGTTGAGAGCCGAGGTTGTCTTCGCTTCTTGCACGAATCGGCGCATCCGTCGTGGATCGGATGCCAACTCGGGAGGGAGCACTTTCAGGGCAACTGGACGTCCCAGCCGAGGGTCATACGCGAGATACACCTCTCCCATCCCACCCTGCCCCAGTTGTGAGCGAATTTCGTACTGTCCAAGTTTTGTTCCGGGGTTGATCGCCATCAAAACAAGCGCGTGCATTTGCAGGATCGCCCACTGACCGCGCGCAGCGAGTTCATCAGCCACAGTCGGTTCGATTTTGAGGCTACGAAGCAGTTAACGACGATTCTCATTGCGAAGGAATATCCGGGTAGGCTCATCATCGGGAAGCGACCGCCGCACTTAGATCGACTTCTATTGACCTGGCGTTAGTGTATCTGCGTTATCCGCAACGCGCCAGCGACGATAACCCCCGATTTGGACATCTCCTGCTTTCGTTTCGCGGCGTTAATCACGACAGCGACCGAGATAGGTCGCTGTCGATCAACTCACCGCCACACCGTCAACACCGGCGCTACGGGCAAAAAACTGGAAGCACTTGTTTAGTCAGTCGCACATCACTGTTGTATCCGCGTCGCGGCTTATTTGTCCTTGAAATTTGCAACTAAAAGCGATGATGGCCCAGTTGCCTGGGCCATCATGCAGTCTCTCCTTAATGTTGCGATCCAAAGATCCGGTCTTAGTTTGGACCGAACCTCTGCCGGTATTCGATGGAGGAGATAAACGCCTTCACCATTTCGGCATTGATATAGTTGCCGTTGAATTGATTCAGCTTGGCAAGCCAGAAATCGAAGCCGCTGAAGTTATTGTCGGGTGCATCGTCAGGATTCCTTCTCAAATAGCCGAAATACTGCATTAGCACAAATGCAGAGTTGAACTCCTTCTGTGTGAAGGCTGGATTCTCCGCGATCCTGCGTAACACGGAACTTCGCGTCTCGGTGCTGGCTTGCAACCCCGACACCAGGCTATTACGCTCAACCGCATCAGTAACGCCGGCGTTTGTGAATAGCGTGTCGACAAAATCAGCGTCTGATTGCGCATCGTAGACGCTCTTGAACGCGGCCCGATTCACCCACTCATCAACAAATGCAGCCTTGTTTGCGTCCAAGAGTGCCTCCCATCCCGGAGCTCCAACCACAACTCCCTTACCAATCTCTTGAGTGTCGCCTATGAAGTTCCGGTAACGCGGCATGTTGCCATAGGATGCTTTCTGCAGCAGATAGACCAGATAGCCCGTTTGCTGAAACTCGATCGAGAGGAAATAAGCGGCCGAAACATTGATACGGTGGTCTTGAATGCAATTCGCATCGGAGCCGCACGCTGTGATCTGACTGATCCAAAAAGCAAGGCCAGAAGGATCGGGCTCGCGGTTCAAAAAGTCGACGTAATGCTGTCGTACATAGAACCCTGCGTCGTCAATCGGATTCAATTGCGACGGCGCAAGATCGTTGTCAGTTATCGTTACACTAGCGGAGGCCTGACTCCCAAGATTAACCCCTTGCGGATTGCCGAGCATGAGCGTGAAAGCTTCGTTGCTTTCAACATAGGCATCGTCAGTGATGAAAACGATGAAGCTGTTCGAGGTCTCACCCGGCGCAAAGTGCAATGTTCCGAGGGACGTCGTGTAGTCATTTCTTTCGGAAGCGCTCGAGTCAAATGTACCGTACTCGACTGAAGCCGCATTGGAAGTGTTACCTGAACGGGTCACGTTAATGGTAATACTCCCCGCGCCTTCGCTTACTGTGTAGGTCGCCGCAGAAAATTGAACGGTATCGCCTGGTGGGGCCGGCGTAGGGCTTGGCGTGGGAGACGCACCCGGACTTGGGCTTGGTGATGGACTGGGGGTTGCAGATGCAGAAGGAGGAGGTGTACCACCACCAGAACCGTTTATTGTCACGGCAGTGTTTGTAACTTGGCTTAAAATATTGGAAGTACTTTTAGTTATAAGAGAAGAGCTATCTGAGCTAGGATTATTT
>JBHEMC010000172.1:0-5444 GCA_046262775.1 Pyrinomonadaceae bacterium
CCCCCATAGATGCGTGCAGAAAAAGCGCCTGCGTTCACGGGTTGCACATCGCCACCCAACACAAACTGGCGCAGATGCGTCCGGTTCGTCTGCAAGGGTGTTCCATTGGCACGTGATTCACCAAAAAAAGAAGCACTTGAAAAAGCACGCGCCCTGTCACCTAACTGGCGTGCCACACGTAGCGTCAGAACAGCATTACGTGAGGCGGCAGGCGTATCAATCAGCCCTCGTTCTCTTTGAGGGACGAGTACATAACCATTTGTCCGGAAAGTCTCCGCCGCAACGCTCGCAGCCCAGTTATTCTTTTCACCGCTCAAGTACAGAGAAGCGTTCGGCGTGTTTTCATTGCCAAACGCGGCGGTGAGTGCGAGCGTTTTGACTTCGGCTTGCTTTGTCTGAATCGCAACTACGCCGCCTAACGCGGTACTGCCATAAAGGTGCGATGCCCCACCGAGCACGACTTCTACTGCCTCTATTGACTCGCGCGGGACTCTATTCCAATAAACCCATCCACCGAACGGATCATTTAGCGGAACTCCATCAGCAAGCACGAGAGCTCGACTGGCGCCGCTCGCACCAAGGCCACGCAGCGACACGCCCTGCGAAGTAGGATTCGCTGTGCGACTGCCACTGCGACGAAACAATGAAAAGCCCGCGACCTGGCGTAAAGCATCATCCAGTGTTACAGCCGCGGTCGCTGCAAGCTGCTTCTGGTCTATCGCAATCACCTTAGTAGCAGTCTCGGTCGCCTTCATCGGTGTGCGGCTAGCGGCGACTGTCACGTCAGCCACCACCGGGGCAGGTTGCAAGGTAATCGTCACTTGCGACTGGTAGTTATGTTTCAGTGGCAACGCGTAGGGAGCAAATCCTTCCGCGGTCACAACGAGAGTAAGCTTCTCTGGACCACTGTAAACGATTGAAAAATTCCCGTTCGAATCCGACGTAGATTTAGCTACTTCTCTATTGTTCTTTCTGAGAGCAATGTTTGCGCCTGTGATTGGCGCTGAGTTCTGATCGACGACAGTTCCGCGGAAAATCAGGGAACCAACATTTTGAACAGGGTACGCAGCATTGCTCCGCGCTGCCGTCGCCGATATACCGAAGACCGCAAGTACCAGCAAAAGAAACTTCCTTCGTTTCATGAGTGCTGATATTTCGCCACACTGGTCCGACAAGCGCAAGCCAAAGGTGTAGTGTTCGTTGATCCCCTATGCGTTGGCAGTGGTTAGTTGGTTATTCCACCAACGACTCCACATCATGTTAAAGTCTCAGCCACATCTTCTACTCTGGAGTCAAACATCATGAGCTGGATCGAGCAGGTCGAAGCGCGCGAAATACTGGACTCGCGTGGGAATCCGACAGTTGAAGCCGAAGTAAGCCTTGCAGGCGGCGAAGTAGGTCGCGCCGCTGTACCTTCTGGCGCGTCAACCGGTGAGCATGAAGCGGCGGAATTGCGCGACGACGACAAGCGACGATACGGCGGCAAGGGCGTGTTGAAAGCGGTTCGTAACGTAAATGAAATTATCGCACCTGCGATTGAAGGATTTGACGCCCTCGATCAGGCTGAGATAGATCAAATGTTGCTCGAACTTGATGGCACGCCGACAAAATCAAAGCTGGGTGCAAATGCTCTGCTGTCCGTCTCACTCGCGACTGCACGAGCCGCAGCCGCGTACATGGAAGTTCCTCTATACAAGTACCTTGGTGGACCAAACGCCCGGATGTTACCCGTACCGATGATGAATATCGTTAACGGCGGTGCGCATGCGGACAACAACGTAGACTTTCAGGAATTCATGATTGTGCCGGTTGGCGCAAGTCGATTCAAAGAAGCGCTCAGAATGGGCGCCGAGATATTTCATTCGCTTAAAGCTGTACTGAAGAAGAAAGGTTACGCAACGAGTGTGGGCGATGAAGGCGGATTCGCGCCCAACCTTCGTTCAAATGAGGAGGCAATTGAAATAATACTCGAATCAATAACGAAAGCCGGATATTCAGCTGGAAATGATTGTCTGCTTGCTCTCGATCCGGCAGCTAGTGAGTTTTTCGACGGCAGGAATTATGTTTTCACGAAAAGCGACAAGCGCAAACTCTCGAGCGACGAGATGGTCGCCTTTTGGAGCGCGTGGTGCGATGCGTATCCAATCGTTTCAATTGAAGATGGTATGGCCGAGAACGATTGGGACGGCTGGAAATCAATGACAGACGCATTAGGTCAGAAAGTGCAGCTCGTTGGTGACGATCTCTTTGTCACGAATACAGAGTTCCTGCAGAGAGGCATCGACCTCGGCGTAGCAAATTCAATTCTGATCAAGGTCAATCAAATTGGCACGCTAACTGAAACGCTGGATTGCATAACATTGGCGCAAACGAACGGACGAACGGTCGTGATTTCACACCGTTCGGGTGAGACCGAGGATCCGTTCATCGCAGACCTTGCAGTTGCTGTCAACGCAGGTCAGATCAAGACCGGGTCTTTGTCACGTACTGACCGGGTAGCCAAATACAATCAGTTGCTGCGTATTGAGGAAGACTTGCATGATGCAGCACGTTATCCAGGCAAAGCTGCATTCCGACAGCTCAAGCAGGCCCCAGCAAACAGGCCAGGCAGAAAAGCGCGGGCGGCGAGAAAGTAATTCACGGAGAACCCTGTGGACAAGAACGGGCCACTCGCACTCATCATTATCGACGGTTGGGGTTATTCTCCATCACGCGAAGGAAATGCCATCGCGCTCGCCGGGACACCGTTTTACGACGAGTTGTCGGAAAAATATCCGCAGACGTTGCTCGAAGCACACGGGACCCGGGTGGGACTCCCCGCCGGTGTCATGGGAAATTCCGAAGTGGGTCACCTGAACATAGGATCTGGTCGCGTGATACGAATGGACCTGTCATTAATCGATCACGAAATTGAAACGGGCAACTTCTTTCGTAATCCTGTTCTAACTGATGCAATGGAGCAGGTGAATAAACATCACTCACAGTTACACCTGATGGGCCTGCTGTCTGACGGCCAGGTGCATTCATCTCTTCAGCACCTGTACGCATTACTCCAGATGGCCAGAAACAACAGTATCGAACGCGTTTTCATTCATTGCTTCCTCGATGGCCGCGATACACCACCTAACTCCGCCCCGCACTATGTTGCGCAACTGCAAAGTAAAGTCGAAGACATAGGCTGCGGTGAAATTGCAAGCCTGGCAGGCCGCTATTACGCAATGGATCGCGACAAACGTTGGGATCGAACTGAGCGCGCCTATAGATTGTTAGTAGAGGGTGAAGGCAAGCAAGCTTCTGATCCTGTGAAAGCGATTAGCGAATCTTACGAAGCCGGTGCGACAGACGAATTTGTCGACCCCGTAGCGATGGTGCGAGACGGTGGTCAACCTGTTGCTACAATCCAGAACAACGACTCAGTAATTTTTTTCAATTTCCGACCCGATCGTGCGCGACAACTCACGCGCGCGCTTGCAGTGCCAAATTTTAATGAATTCCCGGTCCGCGCTCGGCCAGCAATTCACTTCGTTTGCTTTACGATGTACGACGCGAGCTTCAATCTACCCATCGCCTTTCCACCGCGGCATCATCGCAACGTTCTGGCGGAAATTTGGGGTGCAATGGGCACACGAAATTACCGCCTGGCAGAGACGGAAAAGTATGCGCACGTTACCTACTTTTTTAACGGAGGAGTGGAAAAGGAGTTTCCCTTCGAATGTCGACTGCTGGTGCCCTCACCCAAAATCGCCACCTATGATTTACAGCCTGAGATGTCAGCATTCAAAGTTACAGACAACGTGCTGCGCGGAGTGGATGCGGGCGAAACGGATGTCTTTGTAATCAACTTCGCAAACCCGGATATGCTCGGACACACAGGCAAACTCGAACCGACAATTGAGGCGTGCCAATATGTCGACACTTGTATTGGTTCAATCACGAAGAGTATTCGCGAGGCGCGCGGCATAACACTAATTACCGCCGATCATGGAAATGCAGAACAGATGATCGATCCAACTACGGGCAGGCCTCACACTGCGCACACCACCAATCCGGTGCCGTTCCATTTAGTTGACGAAGGATCGCTCGGCATTAAGCTACGTGACGGCGGCGCGCTGGAAGATGTTGCACCTACGATGCTCGCATTGCTGGGAATTGAAAAGCCAACAGAGATGACAGGGCGAGATTTGCGAGACATTTAGATCACCGCCACGGCGGATTGTAATCGCGAGTACCCCAACTTAATATTCCTCACGAATGCCGCCAAAATCTTCAATTGCATCTTCGCCCGGAAAATTTGACCCGCGAAACATTTTGGTCATTGACTTCGGCCAGTTAGGTGATGTCGTACTCAGCTTGCCGGCTTTGCGCTCCATTCGGAAACGTTTCGCATCAGCAACAATAACAGTGGCTGTGGGAAAATCGGGGGCCACGGTCGTCAGAATGTCTCGATACGCCGATGCTGTTCTCGAGGTAGATCGAGTGCAGTTACGCGACGGTTCCAAATTTCTTTCAGTGGCGCGGATATTGAAGCTTGTCAGCCGAGTACGTAAATCAAAGTTCGATTTTGTCATTGATCTCCATAGTCTTTCAGAAACAAATCTGCTTGGCTTCTTTTCCGGTGCGCCTCACCGGCTGTACGCTCGCCGTCCGGGTCGCTCTCTCGACTTTCTAGCCAACTTCAATCCGCGACCTCCGGCGGAAGCGAACAGCAGCCATCTTATCGATAGATATCTGGACGTTTTGCAACCGCTGGGCCTGACAAATCAGAGTCGTGTTCCGGTTTTGCAAACGGACCCAACCACCGATCAAATGATCGATAACCTGTTGGAAAAGGCCAGAGCAGACTCAAAAGCGTTGCTCGTTGGATTATTTCCGGGCGCCGGTCATGAGAGTCGACGTTGGCCCATGAGACGCTTTGCAGAACTCGCCGACTATTTGATTCGCAACGATAATGTTCGTGTGGTTCTATTCGCGGGGCCTGAAGAGCTGGCGCTATTAGCGGACATGCGCAAGATGTTCCCACCCGGCACGATTTTTATGGACAGGCTATCAGTTCCTCAACTGGCTTCAGCGCAGGCGCGGCTAACATTGTTCGTCTCGAATGATACAGGGCCGATGCATGTTGCTGCGGCAGTGGGGACGTCTGTTATCGTGTTATTGGGTCGGCCGACTCCTCACATCTTCGTTCCCGTTGGCGAACAGCATCGTGTAATTTTCAGTAATGATATAAATGAGATCGAAGTTGAACAGGTTTATAAAGTAGCGCATGAACTACTCGCCACGAGTCGAACGGAAAAGCTCTTCTCCTATTCAGAACAGCACTGAACTTGCTCCGTTTGTTTGCAGGCGGCCATATCGCCTGCACATCAGTCGTCGAACCGTTTTGTTTGTCTCACTGCTGTCGCTTCTCGTCACGCTTTCATGCAGTGGCGCAATATCATCCGAAC
>JBHEMC010000173.1:0-5288 GCA_046262775.1 Pyrinomonadaceae bacterium
GCATGACATCGCTGGCACTTCGTGATCACGCGCAACAGATTTTGGAGGCCGTAGCTAAAGATCTGTCCACGCCCCAAACCAGGAAAGCTCAGTCCGAAAAAGCCAAGGGCAGAGCGCCTAAACTTTGGGGAGCCCCGGAGACGGCGGCAGAAACCCACGCTGTACTACGGGCGCAAAGCGGCTTTGACATCAAGCAACTGGCCGCCGAGTACCGCGCGCTCCGCAGCAGTGTCCTGACCCTGTGGATGGACTCATGCGAGCCTAATGAGATTGCCGTTGACGATGTCGTCCGTTTCAACGAGGCCATCGACCAGGGGATAGCCGAATCGGTTAGCTTTTTCAGTTCCCAGCTAGAGGAAGCCCGCAACCTGTTCCTTGGGATGCTGGGGCACGATATGCGCAATCCGCTAAACGCCATCCTGATGACAGCGAACTACCTGTCCTCACTGAACGCGGGTGCCAACGTATCTGCCGCGGCGTCACGCCTCATCAGGAGCGGCGCTTCGATGAAGGCGCTCCTGGATGACTTAGTCGACTTCAATCGCACCAAGTTGGGTTTGGGAATTAATGTAGTCAGGGCCAATCTCGACTTAGCGGCGCTGTTTGCGGACGAGTTGGAACAATTGCGCGGAGCGAATCCAAGCCGGCAAATCGAATTGGAAGTAGTAGGGGACACTCGGGGCTCGTGGGACGGGTTACGTTTGCAGCAGCTGCTCCGCAATCTGGTTGTGAATGCGATTATGCACGGAGCAGCAGACGCGCCGATCCGCGTCGTAATTACTGGTGACGCGGCGGACGTTACGATTCAGGTAAAGAACAGTGGCCCGGCAATTGAGAAAGAGCATCTGGAGAATCTCTTTGATCCGCTGACACGCGGACGTCGGCGAGATAACACCGATGGCGCGGGAGCGGGCCTGGGCCTTGGATTATATATCGTGCGCGAAATTGCCCAGGCGCATGGGGGCGACGTTTCGGTGCGGTCCGAAGACGGAGAAACTGTGTTCACCGTACGGCTGCCTCGCCACAATTAAACACTGCGTTTAGCAATGCGTTTGCCGAAATCTTAGCGGCGTTTTCGCGCCGATCAAATTCTTTGGCTCTTCACGAACGACTTCCTTTGCATTCTTATCCTCACGAATCCTATAAACGACGGATGGCGACAAATCCATAGAGGTCCTCAGTAAAACAACCTCTGCGATCATTTTTGGTTCGGTCCAATGGGTTTGGTGCAAGCCTGGGTCTTTCGGCATAACTGCGAGGGGCCGAAATCCCTTCTTTATCCAGACGCCGTCTCGGAATGACAGAGAGTGCAAGCATTGTTCGTGTGGCGAATTTGTGGACGGAACTTGGAGCATAAGACCGATAGCGAATGTAGCGAATGGGAAAGAATATAAGGCTGGGAATTTTTTGTTGGCTGCGACTTTTGAAAAGGCACTTACTTACAAAGTGACGAACCCTTGCGCTGGGACCGAGAGGTCGGATGGTTGAACCCTCTCGTCCCTACCAATGATTCTCTTCAAAAACTAAAGCCTACGGCACAAGTTGTGCCCTCTCTTCATTTCGCTCTCAAGAAACGTAGCAAAAGAGTTCAGCGTTATGGGGAAGAATATTGACGTCACACTTCGACAACTAAGCTCTCCCTTTACATCACCACTCGCAATTCTTGTAGCCCTTTGTGCGATTCTCTCGATTCAGACCAGTAGTGTGCTAGGCCAGGATCTCAGATCGGACACGGCCAAAGCCTTTCTAAACAGCACCGTCCTCGAGCCGACTGATTTTGTTGCACTCGAACAGGGGGAACCGGTCGTCAGGCTACTTCCATCCAGCGACAAACGCGAGATTGCTCTCTACGGCCTCGTCCGCGTTCACGCCTCAACCCAAACATTTTTGCAGTCGTTCCGCGACACGATGGCCAGTAAGAGCAGCAGTGCAATCCTCGAGATTGGTCGCTTTTCGCTGACTCCTACTCTTGCCGATTTAAGAAATCTGACATTGGAAGCGCGCGACATTGAGGATCTCAAGCAATGTGTCGCAGGCAACTGTCAGGTGAAACTATCTGCCGAGATGATCGATCGCTTTCACAAGGACGTCGATTGGCAAGCGCCTGAGTATGCGCAACAAGCAACTGATGTTTTCAAAAACATGTTGTTGTCATATGTGCACGATTATCTTCGCCGCGGCGACAACGCGCTTATCGAATACAATGATAAGTCGACATCGGTGAAACTCGCCGCGGAACAACATAGTCTTCTCAGCGCGTCGCGGTCCGTCGACGACATCTTCAAAAGTTTTCCGGATACCTTGAGCAACGTAAGCGGACGCGAGTTTGAAGTGTTGGAGAATGCAATTGTCTGGTCCAAGATCAAATTTGGTCTGAAGCCAGTGCTCGGTATCAACCACATCATCATCTTCAAACGTAGACAGGAAAGTGGTCCGCAAATTCTGATCGTGTCCAAACAGATTTACGCGAACCATTACTTCAACTCTTCACTTGGTCTGACGGCCTTCGTTGACAATCAGAACAGCAACAGCGGTTCCTATCTTTTTTATGAGAATCGTTCTCGTGTTGACGGGCTTGGGGGCATGTTCGACAAATTAAAGCGAGGCATGATCGAACGCCAATCAATCGACGGCTTAAAAGGCATACTGGGAACTACCAGAGCAAACCTTGCTTTGCGCGCGACGAACAACGAGCAGCCGAGGGAACGGACATGGCGTGAGTGGAAAATCGGAGGCGTTCACCTGCTTCTCTGGTTCTTGTGCATTACCGTGCTGGTGATTGTGGCGCTGAGTACATACCAATTTAAGTCGACCCTGGGTGAGGGCTAACACTCACTCGCCTGGAAGTTGTTCTTCAATCTCCTTGACTAGCCGTTCGACATTCGTCTTTTTCATGAACTGTTGTGCTTCCCTTTCGATGCCACCGAACGCGATTCCAAAATGTTCGCACAGCTTCTGCTGCAAACGCAGAATCATCGTTAGCTCCTGCTCTGCAAGCATACTTATTTGAAGATCGAGTTGGTTCCTACGCTCGGCCTGGCGGCTCATGCGGTTCTGGCTTATTAAGACAAAGATGGTTAAGAAGATTCCTTCAGCAGAAACTATTAATGTGAGTATGCCAAAAGGAAAGGGATCGAAGGGTTTCAAATTCGGCAGCAAGCCAAAATTGATGACCATCCAAACTGCGAGCAGCATGACGTGAAAACTCAGAAACTTGAGATTGCCGATGCTGCGCGTGATGAAATCGCTGATACGCTCGTCAGCCGATCGTTCGTGCATTGCCTGATGTTCGAGCTGGGCGATGGATTCGACATTGAATTTGGTGGGATCCATGTCGGCGACTGTGTCGGAGACATTTTTATCTTTGTCTGAAACCTGGGAATCGTTTTCTTGTTCCATATAAACCTTGACCATTCGTGTTATCAACAGTATCGGCGCACCATGCGCGCGCAAAAATCGGCATACTGCTCAATATGTACTGGCGCACTGGTGTGATGTGGCTGGATGCCCAGGGTTTCTGGTGTAAAGCAAAATGTTACGGTCACGCTGAATTCATCCAGTGCGCGCATCATCCGATCGAACCACGCCTCGTAACCATCAACGAAAGTGTCCGACCAACTCAATCCGGTACGCAAATAATTAACCCCCAGACGCCGCAACCAGTCGACTGCACCGTCGAGGCGTGGATCTTCAAAGTGGAACCACTGGCAAATTCCCATGGCTGGTGTGTAATCTGAAAACTGCCACAACGCGCGTTTTGGAGCACCATCTTCATTCAACAGGCCCATGTGGAAATGGCGATAATACGCTGAGCCCTCAGCTTCCCGGTGGCGCGTGGTGGCAGGCCATGCTTTTGGTAAGTCGTACAAACTGTACCAGTGGATTCGAGGCACTCGATCGAGCAAGAGCTCTGCCGATCGCTTCAATCCGAACTCCTGAATCTCCTCCGCACCAAATGTCGACGCTCCTACTTCCGAAACCCAGATTGGCAGAGTTGTTACCTGCTTAATTTCATCTAACTTGTTGGGCCACTCGTGAATTCCCCAGTGGTTCCAGTCGAGAGGAAAACCATGCACAGCAACAACATCGAGCTTGTCGAGCACACCCTTGCTCTTCATATTTCGGATGAATTCACTATCGATGGGTGAAATACCACCCAGAACTTTGAGAAGATGCGGATTCTCCGCGCGTACGGCCGCGGCCGCTAGCTTTACCATCTCTGCATAAATCTGCCAGTCTGGATCAATATCAAAGTCCCAATGCGATTTGTTATTGGGCTCGTTCCAGAGCATTACCGCTTCTATCACCAGCAATCTCCTTTAGGTCCACTGTCGGATTCACCGTTTCCGGAAAGTCACCTCTTTTGCAAATAAAAACTTCTGCTTCCGGGTGGTCCACGATTTGAAACCCCGCGCTACGCAGCATGCCTTCCATGCAGGCTCGATTGGGAATCCACCAGTTCGTCGGATCGTGGGAATAGCGCTTCTCAACGAAATACATCTTCGGGAAAGCAGCGTCTGCGAAAAGGTCTTCTTCCCAAAACGAATAGTCGTCCTTCAGCTGTTTCACCTCATCACTTCCGCGCAGCATCGACTGAAATATGAGCGCGTCGCGGACAACGTACTCATGCAACAGGTCGAGCGCTAATAATGGATGCCGCAGGTGATAGAGCACACCCATGAACAACACGAGATCGAATTTTTCATGCAACTCTGCTATTCGATAAACGGAGAGTTTTCGAAGCTCTAGTTCAACTCCGCTTATTTCCGCTGCAAACCGCGCCTGCTCAAGGTAAGTTTCATCGGTATCAATACTCACAACTCGCGCAGCACCACGAAGCTTCATTTGGATCGAATAGAATCCGGCGTTACAACCGATATCCAGTACTGATTGTCCTGATAGATCCATTCGGATCCCGTGCGCAAACCGGTTCCATTTGACTGATGGATAATCACCGAGGAAATGGTCCGGAGCTGTTTCCACTCCAAGCAAATTTATGTTGTGGAACCAGGTGCCGAGTTCCGTGATCCGTCGCTTGATTTGTTCCGTCGATAGACCCAAAGAGTAATTGCCGGTTCGGTTTTGCATTCCCACCCTTATGCGCAACGTTCCATTGCTTGAGTTTGTTCTCTCCTGAGTACTTTCATCGCCTCGCGGTATCCATGAAGCGTGCCCACATCCACGTAGATCTGTCCCGCTTTAACTCCTAGAGCCTCACCGCCAATTGCGAGGTACGCGTTTACCAGCGTGCCCAGGTACTCGTCTTGTTTTTTCCGCTCACACCAGAG
>JBHEMC010000174.1:0-5262 GCA_046262775.1 Pyrinomonadaceae bacterium
GCTACCTTGCCTCGCAGCGTCGTCAACGTCCCTGGCGACTACTTCTCTATGGCCGGTTTTCAGGTGACCCTGTATGGCCGCTTTTGGGTGTTCCCCGAGGCCACTCAACTCTTATAAATTGTACAGTCAGGGCTTTTGAAAACTTCAAAGGCTGCAGTGAAGCTTGGGCGGGGTCGCGCTCCGCTTGACCCCTTCCTGACTGTAAATTTTTGGAAAATGAGTGGTCTTAGAATTAGGTGGGTGCTAGTGAAGCTTGCAAAGGCTGACTAGTGATGACCGCTCATCGTCAGTTGTGAACGATATGTATTCAGTTCGCGATACAGACTACATTACGGACCACAGACAGTACAGGCTACGGACTATGGACAACTGATTACCGACAGCCACGTTACGACTGATACTTGATCAGCGAGCGCACGTCGTAGCCATCAAGCTTGCTACGACCAGGCAAAAACTCGAGTTCGATTACAAATACGAGACCAATCACTTTACCACCGAGTTGCTCTACGAGATCAACCACGGCGCGCGCCGTACCTCCAGTTGCCAGAAGATCGTCAGCAACGATCACGCGATGGCCGTCGCCTATTGCATCACGATGAATCTCTAAAGTGTCCTGGCCATATTCAAGGTCATAAGAAATAGAGGCACAATCGGCCGGAAGTTTCCTGGGTTTGCGTACCGGCACAAACCCCGCTCTCAGATGATAGGCGAGCGCTGGCGCGAATATGAAACCGCGTGCCTCGATGCCAACCACTGAATCGACGTGTTCACCTTCAAACTCGGCGGCCAGTCCGTCAACTGTTTGACGCAACCCGTCTGGATGTTTGAGAAGCGTCGTGATGTCGTAGAAATTAATGCCCGGCTTGGGGAAATCCGGCACTTCGCGAATGAGTTGTTTGAGATGGTCCATGAAGGTGTGGTCTTAGGTCTTTGATCTTGGGTCTTTGTCAGTGGTCCGTTGTTCGTCGCCTGTGGGTCCCACGATTCTTGTGGGATAAACATCAGTACCACCGCGCGTTAGCCGGTACTGGCTTTATCCCAAAACGATTCATCCGTGACAAGGAATTACGGCAACGGGCAAAAACCCTAAGGCTGAAGATTCATTCCTTATCTCTCGATTCTAAAACTTGAATATCTGCCCGAGGGATCGAGATTGATTTCTTCCATTTGATCCACAACAGCCCACTGCGGACCCGTTGCAAGATCGTGCTTGAACGCTTCTACGTTTGCCGGGAGCCCTTCAACCAACGCTTCAACAGTGCCATCAGCACAATTGCGGACATATCCAGTCACCTGGTGACGAGCAGCCGCGCGCTGTGCAAAGAAACGGTAACCAACTCCCTGCACATCTCCGCGAATTAGGAACTTTCGTGCTACCCGCAACGCTCGGCCCCTTGCTGGATCTCTATTACATGCACCGGAATATTCTGCCGGGCCGCCCACGAATCAACGCAAACGTGCCGAGCACTTCATTGTCGTCAGCCAATTTCACCGTAAGTGTCATCACGTTGCCTTTAATCGTGCCTGAATAGAGCGCTGCCCGTGAATTTGCCTTCTCGTCCATGCGAACCGGCCCGCCGTGTTCACGACTGTGGGAACCCTTCAAATTGAAACGACCTTTGCTGTCGATCTTCAAAGGTCCATCGATTCTCCCAGTCGCGCAGTCGTACTGAATAGTTGCGGCGTCAGTGCCAACGTCTATGTTGATATGTTGGCCACCCCATATTCCTGCCGGCATACGCCGACTCTTCTGTGGTTTCGCCAAACCGCTCACTGTGCACAACCCGACAATCAACGTGATAAAGGTTTTCAAAAGCAATGGTTTGTTTCTCGCGGCCATTGTAGTAAAACAACCGGCTCTTGCACCACTCTGGAGTGCGCGGCCAGAGCGAAGCGGTGCCGCCGCTTTGGTATGGATTTGAAGGGGTAGGTAAAAAAAGCGCCGTCGCCGCCTCGCTTTGGCGGCGCAGTCCAAAACTTGAAACCCGCGCTGTGATCCTCTCGTACTACACCGCATCCTGAAAAGTTGTACCCAGCGGGATATCCCTAATCAATTCTGCGTAGCATAAACCGGATTTTTTGGATCATTGCTCAACCGATAGCTATCTGTGCGCGACATTGCCTCTAGCGAGGCGAACGTTTGACTCCATTTGTAAATGAGGTTCACAATCATGAGACGATCTCTCGCAACTTGTTTGACACTGCTTCTGGCCCTCTCTGTTTGCTGGTCGCAAGCATCTGCGAAGCCGCTGAACATTCCCGTTGTTTACTACAAACTACCAAACGGCCTAAAAGTCGTCATTTCCGAAGACCATATTGCGCCGGTTGTAACTGTGGGCGTTTATTACAGCGTCGGCTTTCGGGTCGAGCCTAAGGGACGCACAGGTTTCGCACATCTGTTCGAGCACATGATGTTTCAGGGTTCGGCGAATGTGAAAAAGTTTGAGCACGCGAAATTTGTAGAAGCGAATGGCGGTAGCTTGAATGGGCATACCGATTTCGACTACACCAATTACTTCGAGACGCTGCCGAGCAATCGGGTCGAGATGGGATTGTGGCTCGAATCTGATCGCATGCGGTCTCTCGATATTAGCGAAGAGAATCTAAAAAACCAGCAAAACGTCGTGAGCGAAGAAATTCGTGTCAACGTGTTGAATCAGCCTTACCAATTGTTCGAGTGGATTGACCTCTGGGAAAACGCGTTTACGAACTGGAACAACTCCCATAATGGCTACGGTAACCTGGCAGAGGTTAATGCCGCGACGATTGATGACGTTCGCAACTTTTTTAAAACGTACTATGCACCGAACAATGCAGTTTTAACGATTGTGGGAGATGTGGATGTGGACCAAGTGAAGAAGATGGTGGAACAGCATTTCGGAAACATACCCTCGCAACCAACACCACCACGGCCTGATTTGAGTGAACCGGCACAAACCAAGGAAAAACGAGTCGCCCAGCCTGACAAACTTGCTAATCTTCCGGCGCTCGCAACCGGCTATCACATTCCGGCGCAAAACTCTCCCGACTTTCCCGCGATGGCACTGCTGGCTCAGATACTGCAAGGCGACGAGAGTTCGCGCTGGTATCAACGGCTCGTAAAGGAGAAGGGATTGACGTTGGATCTAACGGGCGGTTTGAACTACTTCGGTAACGAGTTTGACTACAGTGGGCCGATGATCATGACGACGCGAACAACCTATAAACCCGGCCACACTGCTGACGAGATTGTTAAAGAAATGGACAGCGTTCTGGCTGACATCGTCACGAATGGCGTAACTGAAAAGGAGATTGCAGACGCGAAGGTTCGGTATCGTTCGAATTTCTACAGTCAGGTTGAAGGCAGTTTTGGCAAAACACATCTACTTTCCGTGCTTGCTCTATTCCGCGACGACCCGAATCAGATCAACACATTATTGACTCCATTCGAAAACGTGACGACGGCACAGGTAAAAGCTGCCGCAGCGAAATATCTCGTCGCGACAAATCGCACAGTGATCGATCGCTTTCCGGAGCAACAGCCAAAGACCGGCAACTGAATCGTCGTCGCATTCTGAGCACGCTTTGAAAGGCAAACCATGAGACGCTTACATCTAATCTTCGTATTCGCTCTTTTCTTAACCACCATTGTTGCCCAGCAGAAAACTCCGCCCGCCCCGGGAGCAGCGCGCCCTCTGAATCTGCCCAGGATTACTGAGAGAAAACTCGCGAACGGCCTAACGGTTGTTCTCGCGCCGTTGCCAAATGTGCCAAAGATCACAGCACTGCTCACATTCCGTTCCGCTACCAACGCTACGGATCGAGCGGGACATCCAGGCATAGCACAAATTGCCGCCGGGGTCGCAAACGAAGGGACAGACACACGCACGAGCAAACAGATCAAACAAGAACTTCGATCTATTGGAGGTTCGCTATCGTTAGGAAGCGACGCCGATGCCACCGGCATGACAGCAACGTCGTTGTCAGAGTTCTCGACGCGTCTGTTCGATCTGATGAGCGATATCGCGCAACATCCATCCTTTCCAGAAGAAGAGCTAAAGCTGGCGCAGGAAAATACGATTCAACAAATCCGCGCTGGTCGCGCCAATCCGGGTTTTCTCGTAAACGAACGCTTTCAAAAGGCTGTCTTCGGAAATCATCCGTACGGGTTTGTCGTCCCTGACGAGAAGTCGATCAGCGCCCTTACGCGTGCTGACCTGAGAGCCTTTGTTACTCGCTATTACATTCCGAACGCTGCTCATCTGGTCGTGGTTGGTGATATCGATATCGACAGGACCTTCGCTGAAATTGAGAAGGCTTTTGGCAGTTGGAAGAGTGGTACAGTTCCACCCGACGAAAATCCGCCGGTGCCTATTCGCGAGAAGCGACAGGTTTACTTTGTTAATCGCCCCGGATCGATTCAGTCAGCGATTTATGTAGGCAACGTCAGCATTGCGCGCAAAGATAAGGACTACTTTGCGATTCGCACTGCGGACACGATCTACGGTGGATCCTTTTACTCCCGGCTGACTCGCAACATTCGCGAGAGTAAGGGCTACACGTATTCTCCATTCAGCTCATCGAATACCCAGGCAAAAACCGGCTCTTTCCTTGCCGGCGCGTTCGTACGAAACGAAGTCACGGGTCCAACATTGTTGGAGATACTCTACGAATTGGATCGCATGCGTGTGCTGCCAGTGACAGATGAGGAATTGTCAGCAGCAAAGGAATACAGCACAGGAAACTTTTCAGTCGAACTCGCCAGCCAGGCAGGTCTTGCGGGACGAATCAATACCATCTACACATTCGGTCTGGATAAGAACTTCATTAACGACTTTCGTCCGCGCATCGAGGCGTTAACAATTGCCGACATCCAACGCGCGGCCGCGAAATACTTCGACACCTATCATGCAGCTATTGTAGTTGTTGGCGATTGGGACAAGGTGAAGGATCAGGTGACGCCATTTGGGGATGTCACAATATACGACGCAAATGGAAATGTAATTACGAAATGATTTCTGCGTCCTCGGCGTTTTCTCCGTTAATCGCATAAGTTGCTCCTATCGATAATTGAAGGGCTAACACAGGTTGTCTCTGCGCCTCTGCGTCCTCGGCGTTAATCGCACAAGTTGCTCGTATGTATATTTGACAGGTTAACGCAGAGGACGCCGAGGCGCTGAGGACGCAGAGGACGAAACGACGTCACAGGACCAACATCGTTCGAAACTCTCTAGGGCTGAAGGCATGCGGTGAAGTAACGATCTAGCAAACGGAGACGTGATT
>JBHEMC010000175.1:0-5256 GCA_046262775.1 Pyrinomonadaceae bacterium
ACTAACTGCGCCGTCACGAAAAACATTAGTTCAGTTTCGTTCTTCTGGAACGATTTCGACTTGAACAAATTTCCAATCACGGGAATGTCACTGACAATAGGGACTCTCGACAGAGATTTCGTTTCGGAGTTGTCGAGCAAACCGGCAAGCGCGAACGATTGACCATCGCGCAATTCCACGCCCGTCTTTGCACGACGTGTTCTCAAAGCAGGAATTACGAAACCGTTGAACTTCACACCATTCGCAAAGTCGATCGTAGATACTTCAGGCTCGAGATCCAGGCGAATGTGATCTTCATCAATGATCGTCGGTTTGAAATTCAGACGAATACCGTACTCCTTAAAAACTATGGTGATGCCAAGGTTCGCTCCCTGACCACCACCCTGAATCACAGGTACAGGAAACTCGCCGCCGGCGAGGAAGCTTGCTTCCTGACCGTTCATCGCGATCAGGTTTGGTTCGGCTAACTCACGAAACGCACCTTCGGTACGCAGCATGCGCAACATTGCGGCTGTGTTGATTTGCCGGTTGAAAACGAAGAGGTTCAAGGCCGGAGAAAGTACGCTGTCCAATACTGTTGAAACGGGGCTCGTCGTCGCTTTGTCAAGAATACTTGGACCACCACCACTATTGATGTAGCCCGAAGTGCCACCCTGCGGAATCGAGCTGAAGGAAGTGCCATAATCACGGAGCTTGTTGCGATTGACTTCTGCAACTCGCACCTGCAGTTGAATCTGCGTTGCGTCCTTCACCGGCGAAGTCAACATATTGACTGTCTTGAACCCGGCCGCCTCTACTACTGACTGCACTTGAGAGGCTGTCTTATCAGATGAGACGCTACCCGAAATGACGACTGAGCCGTTTGCCTGGCTCACACGGATGTCGTCCTTTGGAAACAGCGCGCGGATTTGCGAATCGATCAACGACAGATTTGCGCGGACGTAAACATCAAACACGAGAAATTCACCACCGCTCTGTTCCCAGGCGATGAAGTTGACTTGTCCAAAAGCTTTGCCATTGACCAGCACTTGATCGGGCGTGACGAGAATCGCCTCAGCGATTTCCGGGTTGGATACCGAAAATCTGCCGACCGGTCGATCAAAGTTGATCACGCGTGACTGTCCCACCAGAACATTGACCGCGATTGCTTCTTTATTCTGTTTGAACGACGCCTTATAGGAGGTTTCCTGGGCGTGCGCGATGGAGATGGCAACAAAAATGGTTAACGACGCCAGTACTACACTCACTCGGCGTAACTTTGGGGAACGGCTCTGCATGATCTGTGCTCCTTTTCTAACGATCGTAAGAATGATCTGCTGTCAACTGTGTGAACCAGTAAAGTAGAGTCTACGGAAACTCAACGTTGCGCTTTTTTGCGCCCTCAATCATTTCTACTGAGGCGCGCGGCGTCGGTTGAGCAGCTGGGGCCGCAGGTTTGTTTTCGGCCGAGGCGTGAACTCGTCGAACTGGTTTCTGATCTGACTTGGGTTGTTCACTCTTCAATGAACCAGGTTCCGGTGTTTGCGTTGCGGGCTCACCACTAAGCAGTCCGCGCTTGTTAACGCCCGGGGTCTTTTCATCGCCCTGGTCGATGCTGTTGCGCATTACCAGTTGCAATTTGCCCTCATTTGTAGCGAGCGCGAGCTTCTCCGCCTGTTCGGGGGTCACCTGAAGTGTCACGGCCTTAACGCTGTTCGCTTCACGTTCGTCCTTTGGTTTGTCGATGTTCTGGCCGTTGGCCAATACCTTGATGTTCTGCAAAACAATCTTCGAGATTGGATCCTGCATACCTGAACCTTCGCGCGGATCAATTACGACAACGACATCGACCAGGGTGCCGGGCATGATGAATCCTGAGATTCCTGCGGCATCGTCAACCTTTACTGTCATTGCGCGATAACCTTCAGGGATCACTGCCGAGAGACCAGCCGCGGTGCCTTCAGGTGCAAGTCGCGATTCAGTAATGGGCTCTCGCGGGCCGATGTTGGTAACAGCGACGCGGCCCACCAGTTTTTCGGGAGATTCGAACGTGCCGTCAGGCGTTGACTCTTTTGAAAACTGCACCACCGTTACCTGCTCGGCAATAATCTTGGTCCCAACCGGAATTGCGACCTTCGCAACGGCAACACGACTCAGGTTTTTTGTGTAAGCCTGAGCGCTCGATAAATATCTGCTGACGGATACGGCTGCGAGGATGCCAAAAATCAGCGCGCCGACCAGAACTATCAAGAAACGTTTGTTTCGCATGTTATTACTCTCCGTTTTGCATCGGTCAGGGACCGAATCTGATTTGGCGCTCTGATTTAAGCGCGAAAGATCGCCGTCGAGATGATGGCGCCGATCGTAATCGCCACACCGTAGGGAATCGTGTATTTCCGATCGGTGGGCACTGCAAATTTGGGCATCGGCCATCCGGGCAAGAATCCAACCAAAATCTGCAGCACTCGATACATCGTCGTTTTGAAAGCTCCGGAACGTACGACAGAGACCAGTGCGAGCAAGCCCCCGGTCATGACCACAATTAGAAAAGTTGGTAACACCAGGTGTGCGCCCATCAGCGATCCGATGGCGGCGAACAGCTTCACATCTCCGGCTCCCATCGCTCCGAAGACGTGCAACATGAACATCAAAGTAAAGGCGAGCGCGCATCCGCCGAGGCTATTCAGGACACCGTCCAGGCCGGCAAACACAACGCTTAGGCTCAACCCACACACAAGAGTTCCAAGTACGAATGCGTTCGGAATACGGCGATATCGCACGTCGTAATAAATAATTAGGGCGGCAAGCGGAATCAAAAATGTTTCATAAACGATTGAGGCTGGGCTAAGCATGAGAGAGGCCTCCAAAATCATTTGTATAAGTAACGAGTAGGGTGAAATTGGTGGCGCGCCTCGCGACGCGCCACCGAATGGCCGCACGCTTTCTGGACAAACTAGGGTATGTAGCTCGAAAGAGTATTAATCCTCGAGGCGATGCTCGTGCCCAGAAGCTGAAATGCCGTTACAGCTGCAAGTGCCACGAGAGCTGCGGCAACGGCGTACTCCGACAACTCGAGACCTTGTTCATTTCTCCAAAAGTTTCTGATCATTGGTAATACCTCCGCTGAACAAGTAACGTGGGCGTTCGAATGGTCCGGAGCCGACATTGCCGATGTGCTAGTCTTCGCCGGAGCCGACGTGTTACTGGATCTTGTTAGCCAGCGTGTCGATCGCGGACGCGATCTTGGTGCCGAGTAGCTGGAAAGCGGCAACTGCTGCAAGCGCCACCAAAGCGGCTGCAACTGCATACTCCGAAAGCTCAAGTCCAGTTTCGTCTTTCAAGAAATTCTTAATCATTATTCTGCGCCTCCTGATGAAAATGAGTTGATTGGATTTAGCAAGCGCCGCAAAGTCGCGGCGCTACTTCAACGTTGCTTACTGAATCTTGCCTGCCAAGGTGTTGATAGCACCTGCGATCTTCGTGCCTAGCAGTTGGAACGCAGCGACGGCTGCGAGCGCTACCAGCGCTGCGGCAACCGCGTATTCCGATAGTTCGAGTCCTGTCTCGTCTCGCAGAAATCTCTTAATCATTGATTTGCTCCTTTGTTGATTAGGCGTCATGCTCGAAAGCGTTGACCGACGGAAGACGGTTCTGCCAGGTGAGTGCGCATTGCTGTAGAAACAGAAATAGCTTTGATCGTGCGGCGACCAAAGCCATTTATTCCGCTCACCGTAAAACTTGCCAGCGTTAGCAATAGAAGCAGTAGGTCGTTGTTGTTTCCTCCTGCTGTTCTGACAGCGGCCAGAATGGCCAGTGCCAGCAACGGGGAGACAACAGTGATTATTGCTACTGATGCTAAATTAGTTGTCGTCTTGCGCTTCATGTGTGTTGGTCAACTCGACTGATGATGCGATGCACAATTTGCCTCGCGGCGAATCCACCAATTACAACCGTCGTGCCAACACGAGATTTGTCGAATACGCTGGATATGCTGATGCTTTTACGTTAATGGAATGTGTATTTGTCGCCCGTGGTTGACAAAATGTTGGGCCAACCGGTAAGACCAACAACCGAGTCCTTTGTAAACGTGCGGGTTCGTGAGGGTTAGAACGATGTCGCCCCGCGTTTACAGGAAAGGTGGAAACTCTGTCGCAGCGTTTACAAATCGAGGCAGAAAAAAACACCCGAGATTTCTCTCGAGTGCTGTTTTAAACAACAGTAAGTCCGGGTGGTTAGTTTCGTTCTGTTCGTAACTGCATGCCAGGTTCAGTGTCTTCCTGCAAGAACTCTCCGATGTCGATTGCGAGCCGCTTCAACTTTTTATAGAGCGTCTGTCTTGATCCTAATCCCAGCGCCTCACTGGCTCGAGCTACATTACAGTCGTGACGTTTTAGTGCTTCGGTGATCACGCGCCGTTCATAGCTTTCAAGAAGTGCGTCGAGCTTTTCGGGCGCGACCCTGTTTCCGTTTTCAGTTTGGGGAGAAATCCTGGCGCTGATGTTTTCCGGCCGGATGAAACTGTCGTTTTCGGCATACAGAACAAGTCGCTCGATTTCAGCCGCAAGTTCGCGAATGTTACCTGGCCACGAATATGCCTCCAGGATCTGAATTGCTTCCCAAGTGATGCCGGAAATTTTCCGATCGTTTTTGCGGGCAAAATGTGAAATGAAATGCGAGATGAGCGTCGAAATATCTTCGGGCCTGTCTCTAAGAGCTGGGACTTTCAGAGTAAGCGTTGCTATTCGGTAGTAGAGGTCTTCCCTGAAAAGCTTTTCGCGAACGAGCGACTCAAGATCTTTGTGCGTCGCTGCTATTACCCGAACACTTACTTTACGCGGAGCTCGCTCACCGAGGGTATGGATCTCACCTTCCTGCAGGAATCGCAGAAGCTTTGGTTGTAAACTCAACGGCAAATCGCCGATTTCATCCAGGAACAGTGTGCCGTTCTCTGCGGACCGGATGAGTCCGACGTGGTCCGCGAATGCGCCTGTGAAGGTGCCCTTTCGATGACCAAACAACATGCTCTCAATCAACTCCGCAGGCACCGCCGAACAATTGAAAGGAATGAATTCACTTTCGACTCTCCGACTCAAGCGATGAATCGCACGTGCAATTAGTTCTTTCCCGGTTCCCGATTCCCCTGTGACCAGGACGGTTGATACAGAGTCCTTTATCCGTTCTACATTACGAGCAACGTCGGCCATTGCCCGACTGCTGAAAACCATTCCTGGTAGAGTGCAAAACGATTGGAGCTGCTGCGACCCAGGAGTGCTGACG
>JBHEMC010000176.1:0-5074 GCA_046262775.1 Pyrinomonadaceae bacterium
TCGGTGAGGTGGGCAGGTGATTAAGCGTTTCCTCATCGAGGAGCTTCAACGCATCCTGGTTCGAAGGCCCGTACGGGATTAGCCGCACGAGCGCGGCCTGGCGATCCGCGCTGTATGTTCCCATATAGCCAAGGTCCCACAACGGATCGTCGCGTTCGGGAAAGTACAGATCCGGATCGACTGAACAGTAGAGCGGCCGCGCCATGTTTGCTCCGAAACTCTGTTCGATCCGGTCGAGCACTGGTCCACCCGTAAACGACAGATAGAGATCGTATCGCGATACCAGCGCCGGTGTGATGTAGTTGGAAACATTACAGGCAAGTTTCGCGAGCGTGATCGGCGTGTCGATATCGTAGAAAGCTGTTACGCCTCGGCAGGTGCGCGTCACCCATTCGCCTATAGCAATGCCTTCGGGTACATAAGAACCGACAACGCACAAGTCTGCATTTCTAACTTGTTCAGAAAATCGCTCCCGCAGCTCCGCAACCGTGCGGTACAACGCGGTCCTTGCAAACGAAGGGTGTGGTAGATCGCGATTTTCTGCGTACCACGGTAAATCGCGTTCGAGAAACAAGACATCGTGTCCGCGGGCATTCAGCGCACGAGTCAGCGCTCGGTAAGTCGTCGCATGACCATTACCCCATGACGAGGTTATCGAGAGTCCCAATACGACAATGTTCAGTCGTTGGGTCATATTGCTGCTGCCGCCTCGCGTGTATTGAATTTCTCGCCTTCAAAAAAGTTTTGCAGCTGTTGAGCGCGATGTGCATAAGTGTGTTCCGCAAGGATTCGCCTTCGTCCCGCAGCCCCGATTGTTCGAGCCTCCTCTGGAGTCAGACTTGACAGCAATTCGCCGACCTCATCTCCACTCTCTGCAACTAGTACCTCTACACCTGGTTCCAAAAACAGCTCAATCCCCTTCCAACTATCAGTGATCAAACATGCGCCTGCTCCTGCAGCCTCAAAGACGCGTGTAGGTGGTGAGAAACCGTACTCGACCATTGAGTCGCGATTTACATTCAGCACTGCAATGGAACTACAGTTGAAACTATTGTGGTCACGCGTATAAACATGTCCCACGTAATTGACATTTGGCGGCACACGTTTATCACCCCAGCCATTCCCACCTAACACAAATCTTCTGCTTGACAGTTTTTCCGCTGGACGGAAAAAGAACTCTTCGATGCGCGTTTCTCGATCCGGTAGTCGATTGGCCAATAACGCGAGATCTCCCTGGAAGCGTAAATCAAAAGTCGCTGGGTGATGCGTTGCAGGATCCAGTGCGTTGTAGATCGGCAGGCATTGGCGAGCACCAAATGCGAGGTAGGCATTCACGACAGGATCGCCGCCCCCATAGGTGAGGATCGCATCGTATTCAGGGATCAATTCTCTAAACGGATCCGCTGCATTCTCGGCAACTCGATTGAGTGTTGCTGGAGCGTCCACGTCCCAAAAAACTACCAACTGATTCTGTTTCCGGCGCTCGAGAGCTTCTTGTTCTAATAGTTCGTCGAATACCCCGACACCACTTGTTTTGATCACAAGATCTCGATCCGAAGCACTATCGAGCGCTTCCATTACCCCCTTTTCGGTGGCCGGGTAGACCACCACTGTTGCCCAATCGGGATCGTCGATATCGCGGTGCTGTTGTCGTTCATACGCATCTGGCTCGTAAAAGGTGATTCGGTAACCAAGGGAATGGAGAGCAGTGATGATTCCCCTGTAATAGGTTGCCGCTCCATTCCAATAAGCGGAAACAAGGCTGGATCCAAAAAAAGCTATGTCGAGCTTTGGTTTCATACGATTGCAAGTGGCCTCTCTGCGGGGGACGCGATTTCAGAATAGATGCGTAACAACTCGTCAACACGATGCGAGCATGTGTGTCGCTCGAGTATTGTGCTGAGTCCATTCAACGCGAGCTCCTGGGCCATGGCGGGATCGTTCAGTACTTGACTGATCAGTTTCTCCATATGTGGGCCTGACTTTGCGATCAGAAAATCGTGGGGTTTAAATAATCCCTCGGTATCGACCCACGGCGAACAGACGAGAGGGATACCGCATGCGAGGGCTTCAAATGGGCGAATCGTGGGAATCCCCGGTAAGAGCGTTGCGTAAGGGCGACGTGGAATGTGCACGGTTACCCGGAAACGGGCGAAGACTTCGGGCACTCGAAAATTCGGCAACCATCCGCAGTAATCAATGCCTGCGGCGGCAAGTGCAGCTTTAGCTTCGGCAGGATATCTCACGCCGAAAACGCTGCTCATCAATTGCAGTCGCTTCACCGGACTTATCAAGAATTCCTGCAGCTCGTTCGTTCGTTCGTCGTCTCCCCAGTTACCGATCCAAACCAGATCCGCCGTGCGCTCGATCTCAGGCATCGGATGAAACACGCGCACGTCAGCTGCTTCATGCCAAATCCATGCATACTGCGCCCATCCTTCTCGCAGATACAGGTCTCTAATAACCTTGCCGTAGGCAAGCACGCCATCGTAGTCTTTAAGATCAAACGGTAACCGCTTGCTGTGCTGGGTTGCGAGGCGGTGGTGGGTGTCGTGAAAAAGCAGTTTGAAATTGAGGAGACGCCTGTGAATACCGATATCTCTGATCAATTCGGGATCGTTCCACTCGTGAACGATCACCAGATCAGCATCATGCAGTATTTCGTCAAAATCGATCTTATTTAAATCGAACCGGTGACTGCTCAACTGCGGGTAAGCCACTCTGAACTCATTCAGTTTTGGCTCACCATACTCTGCTAGGAGGTTTGCGACACTCCATGATTCTTCCGGCTCAAAAATCTCGACA
This sequence comes from Pyrinomonadaceae bacterium, assembly GCA_046262775.1. Taxonomy (GTDB): domain Bacteria; phylum Acidobacteriota; class Blastocatellia; order Pyrinomonadales; family Pyrinomonadaceae; genus PSRF01. Next base: position 2,806 of record JBHEMC010000176.1, read on the forward strand.
TGATGTCCATGCACAAGCAATTCACTTGCAATGCCACGGAGAAAATGCGCGTTTCCGTGATTCCAATCGGAAATCAACGACTGGTAAAACATCACGACGCGCATGACAATATCTCCCGGGTTCTACGAGCCACAAGGTGAGTGCGCCGCGGAAGCAATTCTTTATACGTTCGCAAATATTCAGCCACCATTGTTGAGGCTGTGAACGACTTCGCCCGTGCTTGGGCACGTTGAGCCATTTGTTTCCTGAGCTCTGGGTCAGATATCAATTTCGAAAGAGCCGCCTTCAATTCTGATCTGCTTTCGCTGGATACAAACAACGCTGTGTCGCCCCATACCTCACGTAGTGACGCAATGTCGCCCAATACGAGAGCACAACCGGACAATGCCGCTTCCAGCGCTGACAAGCCGAATGGTTCGTATCTCGCCGGCAACGCAAAAATGGACGCGCGATCAAACCAACGCTTCAATTCTCGAGATGGTAAATGTCCGAGTAGATGACAAGTGTCAGTAGCTGACACTCTGTCGTTGAGGGCGTGCGGACTTTTCATTTCTCCAGCCAAGTAGACCGGCCACTCGAGTTCAGGCGCGACGCGCATTAACGCAGCAATGTTTTTCGCCTCATCCCAAATCCTGCCAGCGCTGAGGATGAACGGTTCTTTTGTCGACCCCTTCATTATCGGCAGGTCCACTCCGTTTAAGATGACTCGAGTGTTTGAACGAAACGAATAGTGCTGCTTGAGTTCATGCAGCATCGATGCAGTCGGCGCAACAACAACTCTTGCTGCGCTCAAACCGCGCTCTACTCTTCGTCGATATTCCTGCCACCCAGCATCGGGCTCATCTCCACGAACAGCCTTCCACCACGAGCAAACACACGAATGCGCAACAACCACCGTCGGTGCTTTCCACGGTAATACTGCATGTGCGAAGCCGTTCAGGTGGACCAGGTCAGGCGCGAGTCGACGCTCGAGATGCAAGAGCCAGTCACCCGCCTTGTCTACGTCACGCCAAGCGTCGTCCATCCATTCAAGTCGATAATCGCTTTTGAAAAGATTTAAATTCGGTACCGACTGTGCTTCCTCGTGTTGTGCAAGCGTCAGCGGTGGACCCATTACCGCGACATCCACCTCAACGCTGAACCGCTCAAGTGCTCTTATCAACTCCAGTGCATAAGTCCATACGCCCCCGACGCCATCAGCCGTCATTAAGATTCTTTTAAGAGTTCGACTGGCGGACACCGCTTCAGTCATCGCTTTGAGCCTCCTGCCGAAACGCTGGCATAAATCTGATCAATCAATTCTGCGCTGGTGGCTACGTGTTCAATAGTTGGATCGAATTCGTTGCTGTGCGCTAGCTTTTCGCACCAACTCAATGCGGCCAGACCTGCCCAATTCCAATTGCAATCCCGCTCGTCACTCAGTAGCTCGGCACATCTGCCGCGATAGTGCTGGGCAACAAAGTCGTAGAATGAACCCGACACGTTACGAAGCACTGCGCCACCACGTGTCCCGTGAACATTTACTGCAATGACTGCATCAGTACCCGCATGGAGATTCCAGGAGCACGTCATCCTCACCACACTATCTTTCGTTGAAAATTGAGCGACCGCAAAATCTTCAACCGCGGACAAGTCTTTTAGTGGCTGGCCCTTTCCAAATAGAGACGTCGAAACAAGACTCATCTTTGGGAAACCGAGCGACCACAGAGCGAGGTCGATTAGATGAACTCCCAGATCAATGACGCACCCGCCTCCAGACATTTGGCGGTCGTAGAACCACGACTTATCTGGCCCATACGCATTATGAAAAGTGAGATCAATGGCGAAGATGTCTCCCAGATCACCACGTTCTATGAGCTGCCGAATCTTGATCATTGCAGGAATGTATCGATAGGAAAGATCGACTCCGACCAGTCGGTTTCTTTGTCGGGCTTTAGTTAATATTTCGTTGACCTCGGCTGCCGACCTGCCAAGCGGTTTTTGACAGAACACTGCTAATCCCTTGTCTAAAGCTGCTATCGTCTGGTCGCGGTGCAGCGCGTTTGGCGTGGCGATTACAACACCGTCGACAGTGTCCGACTGCAAGTCGTCAACAGTGGATACGGCAGTTGCATCCGGCGCCAGGCGCAAGCCTTTCTCGATGGCCCCCAGGTTCGTATCAACAACAGCAGACACTTCGATTTTGCTGCTCGCAGCAAGAGCTTGCAGCCGGTTTAAACCAATCCACCCAAGCCCGACAAACGCGAGTCGCGGTCGATAGGTTTGAATC
>JBHEMC010000177.1:0-4990 GCA_046262775.1 Pyrinomonadaceae bacterium
GGAGCACACCGACATCACTGATATCTGTGCCATCCATGACTACACGCCAAGCGCCGACAAACTTTTCGACCGCTACGACGAAACCTTAGAAACCGGTAAGTTGCCACTCAAAGTTTGGATAGGTGAGAAACCTTTGTTTGCAAGGGGGTCGAAATATCGCGGTCAACCGGTAGTGCTTTCAGAGATAGGTGGGTTTTTGTCAATTCCACCCGACCTGCCGCCGGAAAAAAGAGATCTGCTTTACCAGTTTTACGATTCATTCAAAACACCGGAGGAGTTAGCCGAAAAGTACGCCGACCTAATGCACGGCATTGCGTCGCTCAAATTTCTTGCAGGGTTTTGCTATACACAGTTGACGGATATCGAGCAGGAGATTAATGGCCTGTTGACTTACGATCGTCAACCAAAAGTAAATCCGGATCGGATCGCTGAAATTCATCGCGATATGTTCAAGCGGGGTTAGTTTCTTGAGTATCCATGCCGCAGGAGAAGGGGAGGGACGGCCGCGCGTTATAGCGCCTAATTTTGCCAGCTACAACTACACCTCCTCACGTTTCATTTCATTCCTTCCGCGCCAAAGCCAGATGCACACCCTTGTACTTGCAGCGAGCGTGAAGCCTTCACGGGAAAAGCCCTCGTGACGGCATTTTAGTTTTCCTGCAAGCAGCTGCCCTGATTCATAGTATACTGCCGCCGATCGTTCAGCTGCGGCTTCACAACCGACAACCGACATGCGTGTTTTGGGAATAGATCCCGGTAGCCAAACTACAGGCTGGGGTGTACTCGAAGGCGATGGACGTCGTTACCAACTCGTCGAGTTCGGATCGATCCGCTTTCCACCTGCTCTGAAATTTTCAACCAGGCTGCTGCGGATGTGTAATGGCATCGAAGAAGTTATCGCCCGCTGCAGACCAGACGCGTGCGCGATCGAAGATTCATTTCTCGCCACCAACGTAAAGGTCAGCATGAAACTTGGGCAGGTGCGCGGAGTAGTTTTGTTAGTTGCTGAACGCGCTGCTCTCGACATTCATGAATACTCACCTCGACTCATCAAGCAGACGGTAGTCGGCTACGGCAGCGCTGAAAAACACCAGGTGCAGGAAATGGTGCGTCTCCTCCTTTCGCTTGAGAGTATTCCCGAGCCTCATGACGCTGCGGATGCTCTGGCTGCGGCAATCTGCCATTTTCACCATGCGCATTTTTCCGAAAGGGTACGACAGAATATGGATTTGAGATCGCGGCGGGCCAAGGTCCGCGTTATGTAGACTCGCAAACGTTACCTCACCAGGAGCAAACTCAATGATTCCTCGCAAACTTCGATGGCAATTCTCTCTCTTCGTCTTACTGCTTTTAACAACACCTGGCGTGTTGGCCCAACGGCGCCGACCTCCTGGAGGACGTCTCGCCGTGATAGCAGATGAACGTTTGTCGGCGCTGCGATCAACGCCGGAGCTGTCAGCGAAATTACTACGCCGGCTTAGTCGCGGCAGCCTTGTCGCAATTCGTGGAGCAAAAACAAACCGCGACGGCGTTTCCTTCTTCCTCGTTAATGTTTCCTCGCGAACACATGGATGGATTCAGCGAGAGTCTCTCGTTGTCCCATCTCAGCGAGGCGACGATGTCAGATTGTTGTACTTAATAGAGCATTCGACGGATTTCGAGCGCATCTCACGTGCACGGATCTTTCTCGAATATTTTCCGCGATCGCCCCTGCGCGCACAGGTTTTGTTAATGTTTGGTGATGCGGCCGAAGACCTTGGAGCCATGTTGTCACGTGACGCTGCCCGCCGGCTCCGCCAGCTACCGGATGATGTTCCGGAGTCCAGTTATTTCCTGAACTACGTCGGGCTCGATCGTTACAATCGACAAGGCATAACGTTCGTATTCGACCGGCAAGCGAAGTTGTTTCATTACGATGGCAGAGTTTGGCGTGAAATCGTCAGGTACTATCCCGGAAGTCATGAGGCCGCCGAGGCTCGCAAGCGACTCAGGATGACCTGAACCGCTCAGTGATCAGTTGCCAAATTGCCCGCACCAATTGTTTGGTCACACGCTGTAAGAGCTGCTTGGAAACAAAACTGCTGGAGAAATTAGGTGTCAGGAGGGGTCAAGCGAAGCGCGACCCCGCCTCAAAATCCATTTCCACTCTGTTGACTGTCAGATCCTCACCAAAGTTGAATTTTGAAGAGAGTTCCGGCGGGGTCGCGCTTCGCTTGACCCCTTCCTGACAGCAAATTTGGTAAAAGCTCAATTAATTTGAAAAGTTGCAGACAAAGATTGCCTCGCTGAACGGAAATTCCAAGATAGTTTCTTATACTTATTTAATTTGCGCGGGGACCTCGACGCTCCATGTCGACAAACGGAAAATTTGTCGGACATCTATTCACTTTGTCGCCTGGCTTATTTAGTATGGCGAGGCATTTCAGCAATTTCTGCTCCTATCGGTGTTAATAACCTTTCACTACAGGCGTTTCACGAGTGGAGACGAAGGAGAACACCGTGCAGGCCGCCGTTAAAACTTTGCGACTCATACCCCACCCCCCCAGCGAATTGGCGGCGCTTTTTCAGGCCCACAACGGACGCGTTTTCCGTACTGCGCAACGCATTACCGGCAGTGTGGCTGACGCCGAAGACGTGTTGCAGACCGTCTTCCTACGATTGGCGAAGGGACAGGCGCATTATGATTTGTCGGAAAACCCGGAAGCATATCTGTCACGCGCTGCAATTAACGCTGCGCTCGATTTGCTGAGGAGCCGCACACGAGCTCGATCCGTGGGTTTGGACGACGTGGATTTCGAATCGCTGCCAAGTGCCGTCCGGGGTCCTGAAGCAGAACATGACGATCGTGAATTACAAACTCTGGTTCGTAGGGCAGTTGCACGGTTGGGTAAAACGGCTGGCGAAATGTTTGTGCTGCGCTATTACGAGGGATTTGATAATCAGGAAATTGCGGCTCTACTCAAAACCTCCCCACTAGTTGTCGGTGTAGTTCTTCATCGGGCTCGGACAAAACTGCGGAAAGAGATTGGGAATTATCTGGAGAAGCATCATGAAAAGCAATAAATATGAAGATTCCGTCCTCAACAAAATAACTGCTGACATCAGGGATGAATCGATTGACGACGCAGCAGTTAAAGCAGCCGCCGACCGTGTTTGGGCGCGCGTTTCGGCTGCCGCTGGAGAGGCTAAACTGGAAACGACTGCAGTTGATCGAATTGAAGGGTGTGCTGACTTCCAGTCGCTTATTCCGGCGTATCTAAACGGGCAACTTTCTGAAGCCCGTTCATTGCTGTTGGTCGATCATACTCACGAATGTATTCCGTGTCGACGATCTATGAACCGAGTGCGTTCTCAGCGGGTTGCGGTCGTTCGCGAACCGGCGAAGAGGGCTCGTTACAACGTTCGCCCAGTGGTCATGCGTTGGGGTATCGCCGCAGCATTGATCATTGGTTTTGGCTTTCTCGCTGTTCCGCTGATTCAACACTATTTGCCTGGTGGGTCATTCGAAGCGACGGTTCAAGCAGCAGATGGGCCAGTGTTTCAAATTGCCGACACACGTTCCAGACCGATCACCTCTGGGGCAAAACTTCAACGTGGCGACGTGGTTCGTACCGCAAAAGATGCTCATGCAATAGTGCGACTTGGCGACGGATCAACCATTGAAATGAAGGATCGCACAGAGCTGTCACTAGCGAAGACAGCTCAGGGAACAACGATTCATTTGGGACGCGGAAGCGTAGTCGTGGAAGCCGCGAAGCAGAAAGGTGAACATCTCTACATCGATACGGGCGATTCACTTGTTTCCGTCACTGGGACGGTGTTTTCGGTGAACAGCGGTACTAAGGGATCCCGTGTTTCCGTCATCGAAGGCGAAGTTCATTTGGACCACGCCGGATCGCAACGTGTTTTGCTGCCTGGCGAGCAAGCAACCACGAACGCGTCTATCGAAGCAGTTCCGGTGAAAGACGAAGTATCGTGGAGCAAGAACGCCGGGCGTTATGCACAGATACTCGCATTGCTTAAGACAGACCTTGCGAAGGTGCCGCAGCCGGGTGTGCGTAATTCGACTCACTTGCTCAACCTGATGCCAGAGAACACGGTCGTTTATGCTGCCTTGCCGAATTTGACTTCCACGATGGCCGAATCACACCGGCTGATCCAGGAACGAATTGGTGAAAACCCCGTGTTGCGACAATGGTGGGAGAAGGAGCGCGCCGGCAAAGGACAAAACATGGATCAGGTGATCGAGACAATCCGGGAGTTTGGTGATTATCTCGGTGACGAGATTGCGGTGTCGGTATGCATTGATGATAAGGGTGAACCTGTGGCCCCGCTAGTGCTGGCGGAGCTGAAAAACGCTCAGGGGTTCCGTGCGTTTTTCGAACAACAGATAGCGAAGTACACCGACACTGGCACACGCAAATCCGACATTCGTTTTGTCGAAGACCCTTCGAGCGCTACACCAACTGACGACAGCAGAAACCACGTGCTGTATGTCTGGATTCGCAATGATCTTTTTGCCGCGAGTCCTAAGCTCTTGCAGCTCCAGGACCTGGCAGCCGCAATCTCGACTGGTTCGAGTAGCTTCACCGCGTCGCCGTTTTACGATCGAATCGCTGAAGTTTACCGGGATGGAGCGGGTTTGGTAGTAGCAGCAAACCTGGAGAAGGTTATCGCACAGACCCAAAACGACCGGATGAAGGGACCAGAGGGCGAAAAGAACGAAAGTGCTTTGAAACAACTGGGCATTCTCAACGTCAAGTATTTCGTGCTTGATCAAGATCAGGAGAACGGAAAGACCCACACGCGTGCGGCTCTTTCTTTCAATGATCCGCAGCGTGGCATTCCTTCCTGGCTTGCCACTCCCGGAGCAATGGGTTCTCTCGAGTACATCTCGCCGGATGCGAATGTTGTCGCCGGGTTTGTGGTAAAGGATCCAGTCAGACTCGTAGATGATTTGCTTGGGGTTGTGGAAACGGTGTCGCCTGAT
>JBHEMC010000178.1:0-4984 GCA_046262775.1 Pyrinomonadaceae bacterium
CAACAGTTGAATGGAGCGAGAGTTGGGCGGGGTTGACCCCTTCCTGACTGGCAAATTTTCAAATGTTGATTTGACAACTACAGAATTGTTTTTATTGGCGATTGAAAGTTCTTTTGATAGTTGAAAGCTATACAGAGTTGGGCGAGTCGACCCCTTCCTAACTGGCAAATTTTCAAATGTTGCTGTGATAGCTACAGAATTATTTTTATTGGCGATTTGAAAGTTCTTTTGATAGTTGGAATTTGAGAAGGAAAACCAATATGGGACATCTCAGTATCTTGAGTCGCGCGGAGATTGAAAGTCTCGGCCCACCTACCCCAGAAGAACTTGCCGACACCGGCGTACACCAGCAGTTTCTTTGCGACCTGGCATTGAAGCATGTGGCAATGCTTCCCGAGCCTACCACCACAACTGTCGCTGACAAGCTGCTGCTGCCGCGCGCACTAACAGAAGAGCTGTTGTATCACCTCTATCGTGAGAAGTTGATCGAGATGCGACTGCAAAGTGCTGTTGGGTCGACGCGCTATGCAATGTTGGATCACGGCTGGGAACGTGTCGCTCGCCTCAACTCATTGAGCGGATATCTGGGACCAGCACCCGTCTCACTTAACGACTACGGACACATGATGCGACTACAGGCTGTTCCTTCACGGCCGGCCTCGATGGAAACGGTGCGTACTGCGTTCAAGGATCTCGTACTTCCTGATTCCCTGCTGCAAACGCTCGGCTGCGTTATCAATTCCCGGTCCTCGCTGTTTCTAACGGGCTTGCCGGGAACCGGTAAGACAGCAGTTTCGGAGCGCATGAACGCCGCACTCTTTGGTTCCATCTGGATTCCACATGCGATCGAAGTTGACGGGCAGATCATTCGCATGTTCGATTCACACTGCCATGTGCCCGTGCCGGAGAAACCAACTGCGCTGGAACACGATCGGCGTTGGATAGAAATTGAAAGACCGCTGATCATCGTCGGCGGCGAACTGACGCTCGATAATACTGATTTGACATGGTCAGAATCAGCCAGATTTTACGAAGCACCTTTTCAGGTCAAATCCAATGGCGGAACTCTGGTAATCGACGACTTTGGCCGCCAACGTGTTGCGCCCGGGGATCTCTTAAACCGCTGGATTCTCCCGCTGGAACGACGCGTCGACTTTCTGACGCTGCATAGCGGCAAGAAAATTGAAGTACCATTCGAACAGCTCGTCGTCTTCTCTACGAATCTCGAGGAAAAGGACTTGGTCGACGAAGCGTTTCTGCGGCGCATGGGATATCGTGCTCGCATCAACCCGCCGAGTGCGGCTGCATTTGTGGAGATCTTCAAGCGCACCGCAACCATGCGTGGCGTAACCATCGATCAGGATTGCTTGAATCACGTATTGCAGCGATATCAGGAAGAGAAGCGAATTATGAAAGGGTGCGAGCCGCGCGACCTTCTGAACAAGGTAAAGGACATTTGCCTGTTTGAAGGACGCTCATTGCAACTTACGTCTCAACTGGTCGACCTGGCGTGGGGAAATTATTTCGGCACATCGCACGGCTTCGCTCCGGAAGTTCAACCGAACGGCGCCGCCGCACACTCGGTAAGCAGGTAGAGCGGCCGATAATCTGCGACTCCTTGGGGATGAAATAACAGGTAAAGGAAGGGGTCAAGCGGAGCGCGACCCCGCTCAGGTTGCATCTTTGGCATGTTCAGGTTTTTTTCGGATTCTTTGAAGGTATATGGTGAGCGCGGTCGCACTGCGCTTGACCCCCTCCCGACCTGTAAATCAACGCCTGCCTTCAGTTTTGCGACGAGCATTTCCATTATTCTGCTCTTCACTGCTACAGCCGCCCCGCACGTTTTTGCTCGCCACACAATAGCCACCTCGAAACATGTGGCCCATCAAGCTGCCGCATCGCGCACGATCACAGTCCGCACTGGCGATACCATCAACACAATCGCGGAACGACTCGGTATCTCGCCAACCGAACTAGCCCGAGTTAATGGTCTAACTGAAAACAGTCGCCTACGTAAAGGAACCCGGCTGCAACTGCCTGCCGCCGACTCCGTCTCCAGCAACGCTGCTGTCGGAGAGGTTATCGGAAATCGCATCACACTGGCAGATGGATACACCTTCGAGGCTGACCAGGTTTGGAAGCAAGGGGATGAAATCTGGTATAGCAAAGGTAATATCACTCGCGCCCTTGATCGTGAAGTCCGTTCCATAAAACCAATCGTCAAGCAGCCGAAAACCGCCGCCGCGACCACGGCCACTCTCGCGACGCAGCCCGAGACCGCGACCGCGGCAAACCTGCCGGTTTGGATTCATCTCGTTGACGGCGCCAAGTTTCGCGTCGACGAATTACAACAAAGCAACAACGGCGTCTGGTACAGTCGGAATAACGTTTCAATCTTTCTCGACAAAGATCGTATCGCGAAGATTGAAGTTGAGAAGCCGAAAGTGAAGTTAGCATCATGGCGCCCGGCCGATTGGACCTCCGGAAATCTCGCCATCGACCAAATGATTCGCGTTAATGGTGAGCGATATGGCATCGATCCATACCTTGTTTTTCTGGTTATTGAACGCGAATCGCGCTTTCATACACGTGCAGTCAGTCCCAAAGGCGCCCTGGGCTTGATGCAGTTGATGCCGGGAACAGCGCGCCGTTTGGGGGTTTCCCGTCCGTTCGACCCGGCGCAAAACATCAAGGGAGGCACGCAATATCTTCGGGAACTGATGGATATGTTCGGCGGACAAGTGAATCTGGTGCTGGCGAGCTATAATGCCGGTGAGGGCGCGGTCATGAAATACGGTCGCAACGTTCCCCCGTATCGAGAAACACGTGAATACGTGAACACTATCGGGAAGCGCTATGGGTTGGCGGGTCGGGAGGCCGGCGCCGACAACCAAATAGTGCCTCCCCCTCAGCGTTAGGGGTCGTTATGAAATTTCTTGTACTTAAGTCTGTCATCATGGTTTCTATCGCATTGTTCGCGACAGCCCAAGCCTTTGCGCAGGAACCTCAAAAAGAAGCCCCGCTTACAAATGCGGCGGTTATGAAATTAACAAAAGCAGGATTCAAAGAAAGAACGATTATCGCAATTATTTCGGCGCGCCTCCCGAAGTTTGACCTGTCAGCCGAACGAATGATTGAACTGAAGCATGCAGGTGTAACGGAAAACGTAATCGTCGCGATGTTGGCTCGTCAGGAAGGAGTCACTCCAGCCGACTCAGGATGGGACGATGATCCATTCTTCGCCAATTCGGGAGATCCAAAACTCGATCCCACCGGCGCTGCGAAGAACCCCGACAGCAGCACCGATATCTTTGGCTCGAGCGGCGGAGTTAAGGGTAGTAATCGGTCTCGCGGTGGAAACAGTTCTGTGTCAGGTGATACGGTTACCACTGGTAGCGCGACTGTGCACATTCTGAGACCACCAACTGAAGCCGGCGGTGGGCCAGCAAAACTAGAGAAGAAGAAGAGCCTCACGAATGATTCAATTGTCGAACTGGTTGAAGCTGGATTTTCAGAAGGAACTATTATTCGTCGAATTGAACAATCTCCCGTGGAGTTTGATCTGGCGACTGCAAAACTCGACGACTTACGAAAACACCGCGTCAGTGAAAAAATCCTGACAGCGATGAAAGCCGCCATGGGCGACGACACCAGGTAACTGGATCGCGGGCGTCTCCGCCCGCTCTTTCAATGCCGTGCGGGCGAAGACGCCCGCGCTCCTGACTGGACTGGCGCAAGTCTCCAATAAACGACCAAAAAAATGAATTTATGACGGTTACAATAGGAAAGAACCTGCAGGTGAAATCTTCTAAAAGATCGCTGCTGCTTTTTTTGGCAGCTGTTTTCTTCTGTGCCTACTCGCTGACAGATTCCTCGATTTCGGCTGCACAAAGAAAACGTCCCGTACCCAAAAGCACGAGCGCAAAACCACAGCCAAGTCCTACTCCGAAGTCAGGGCTCGACGCAGTCGGTGCACCACCACCCGTTCCCACGCTGCGCAGGCGAGAACAGCGAGAGCCACAAGAGGTAAATCCCGGCGACGTTATTTCCGTAACAACTACGGAGGTAATGATTCCAGTCACTGTACGCGACGACAGCGGGAGATTGATGAGCAATCTGACGCGAGATGACTTTAAAGTTTTCGAAGATGGACGCCAGCAGCCGCTCGCCGACCTGGCTTTGCGACAGGTTCCGGTCGATGTCGTACTAATGGTCGATGCCTCATCATCAGTGGCAAACAATCTCGACGACTTCCGCCGCGCCGCTGAAGCTTTTGCCGGCAAGCTAGCCGCCGACGATCGTATTAGTCTAATCAAGTTTGACGATCAAGTTGAGGTTTTGCAGGATTGGACCAAAAGTCGTTTTCAATTACATCGCGCGTTGACTCGACTTGAACCGGGAATGTTCACTCGGTTCAATGATGCTCTCTACCTCGCATCGCACGATCAGTTCGTCACTAGCAAGTCGCGTCGAGCGGTGATCGTTCTTACGGATGGAATAGATAGTGGACGTGGCGCCACAACGCTGGAAGGAGCGCTGCAGGAACTGTTGCGAGCGCAGGTAACGGTCTATGTCGTTAGCAACACCGAGATATCCCGCCAGGCTAAACGGGCCGAACTGGATGCGCTGATGGGCGGCTCAGATTCGGCAGTTAGATTCAACCAGTTGCACATCGACGATTTAAAACAAGGCCTTAGCGTACTGGACATCAGCGAGCAGAACCTGGCGCAAGTCACCGCCGCGACGGGCGGACGTCTTTACAAGCCGCAAAGTTTTGCTGCGCTGGATTCAACCTATGCGGAAGTTGCTGACGAACTGCGACATCAGTATGGATTGTACTACTCGCCTTTGAACAAGGCGCGCGATGGTTCTTTTCGTCGTGTGCGCGTGGATATGACAAACCCATTGCTGCACGCGCTAACACGCGTGGGCTACTTTGCGCCGAAAAGTTAATGACAAGCGTTCAGTACCGTTCGATAAACTT
>JBHEMC010000179.1:0-4968 GCA_046262775.1 Pyrinomonadaceae bacterium
TCGTTGTTCATCAGAGTAAGCAGATCTTCAGTCACAGCCCATGCCTCATTCCATGTGGGATCACGGGGCTCGAGGTAGATAAAGTTATCGATCCCGAGTTCGACAGAACTCGCAAACTGATCTCCATCGGATTTTGTGTTGGCAGCCGTGGTGGAAGGCGTCGATCGTGAGGCTAACAAAGTTTTGACGCCGCGAAGGGCTTCAATGAACGCCTGGACCAGGCGCAGGTTGTCTCTGAACCAACGCCCGACGGCTGCCCATCTCGACTGGCGCCACAGAAATGATCGATCTGTCTTGAATGTATCGTCTTCTACTAATTGCCCGTCGCGATGAATGAAATACGGAACTTCATTCGTCTTCTTCAGAGCGCGCGAGTTGTCGGTAATATCGTTGTTCGTCGTGACAGTAAGAACGACGAGATCCGGCGCGTAGTCCCATAGATTATTCTGAAGTGTTAGAAGTTCCTGAGCAGTGCCGTATCCGGAAACGCCGAAATTGATGACTTCAATCGTTTGTCCATTTGTCGCAGCGCATTGCTGTAACCGATTATTCATTATTGACCAAAACGCGTCTTCAACCGGTACCTGAAGTGCCTCGGCAAACGAGTCGCCCAACACGGCGATGCGAATCGTATTTGGCCGCTTCGACTTCGCATGATCACGATCGCGCAGGCCGTCGCTATTGATCGTTACGTACGATTGGCCCTCTTTGCGATACCACCCGCGCACCCCGGGACGCAGCGCGTAACCGCGGACAGAATCTGGTTGATAAAACTCCGGATAGGTATAGCCCCCAATGCGAAGGCCGAGTTCACTCAGAAAAGCCGCAAACACAACACTGAAGACGACAAGTTGAAATTTCGAGAGGAAGCGCGTACCCGTTTTGGAAGGAGGCATTCAGGCAGATGTCCGTCTCGTCAGGTCTCCGAACGACTGTCTACCTTAATGCAATTCCTCGCATGCGCAAAATGTTAGGGCCCGGATGTGCTCTCCCCTTCACATCCGGGCCCCCACAAGGCCACCCATCTCTCAATGCGTGACCGAACTGTTAGTCGCGATTAATAGCGACGATTGTCACGAATCTTATAAGTGTAGAGCGCTGCTCCGCCGCCGCCCGCAACTGCGCCGAGGATTGCTCCGCGTTTACCACCGATCAATCCTCCAATGACGGCGCCTGCAACCGCACCGCCGGCCGTTGTTATTTTGTCGCGGTGATTATCCCAAACAGAACGATCTCGCCAATTACCGTTGCGATAGTCGTAATTGTCATATACGTTCCCATATCTCGAATCGCGATTTACTTGATTTCTGTAAGTGCTTCTTTGATTGTAAGACCGTCCATATCCCGCGTTCGTTGTGGAACGCGCTCGCGTTTGTGCTCCAACCGGGATAGCGGCGAATGTCAGAGCGACCAAACAACTAACGGTTACGATTAACTTCTTCATCTTTGACCCTCCAGCGAACCATTTGGCAAGGTGTATGCCACAAGCCCACTGAGGGATTGCGGCTGGAATCTCTTGATTTTTTGCCGCGCTGATTCGACGAGAGCGATGCAAAGGTGCTTATCCTCGACGATAACGTATGCGCGCGTTTGGCTGACTCACCTTTTGGGGTAAACGACAATGTCAGAAAAAACTAAAGAGGTGCTGGTACTTACTGCGGCTGAGATCAATGAACTCATGCCGATGGGAACCTGCATCGGGGTTATGAGACAAGCGTTCAAATCTCTAGCACAAAACGATTTCCATCAACCCTTACGAACGGTTGTGAGACCTCCTGAAGCTTCGGGTTCGATAGTAATGATGCCTACCTACCGGCAACGCGAAGTGCCCGCGTTTGGTTTAAAGGCAATCTGTGTGTTTCCTGCCAACGCGGAAAAAGGCATGGATGCACATCAGGGTGCGGTGATGTTGTTCAGCGGAACGACCGGTGAACTACAGGCAATGATGAATGCATCCGCGATCACTGCAATACGAACAGCCGCAGTATCCGCTGTTGCAACCGACGTCCTTGCTCGTGAAGATGCGAATGAACTTGCCATAGTCGGCACTGGGGTGCAGGCACGCGCACATTTGTCGGCGCTTTTCTGCGTCCGTAGGTTCAAACGCGTTCGCATCGCCGGCAAGCACATAACACACACGAAACGTTTTGTAGAGGAAATGTCTGAAAATGTTTCGGTCGCGCTTGAACCAGTCGAACTGATTGAGTCGGCGGTCCGGGCTGCAGATGTAATCGTTACCGCTACGAACGCGCAAGATCCCGTACTTCGCCGCGACTGGGTGGCGAGCGGCGCACACATAAATGCGATCGGGACGTATTCCCCGCAATCGAGGGAGATCGATAGTACGACGATGGCCGCGGCTCGAATATTTGTCGATCGCCGTGAGTCTGCCGAGAACGAAGCCGGAGATTATCTCCTTGCGCTGCAGGACGGTGCAATCGATCGCAATTCGATTGTGGGTGAACTTGGTGAGGTATTGTTGGGAAAAGTGAAGGGTCGCACATCACGCGACGAGATCACGCTGTTCAAGTCGCTTGGGCTTGCGATTGAGGACCTCGCGTGTGCTGAGTTTCTGTTCGCGGCAGCAAAGGAAAATCGAGTTGGGACGATAGTGGACTTGTAGACCTTTGTCATTGTTTAGAGTCGCAGCTCGCATTGCTTTAGATTGCTCGGTGATCAGTTCCGCCGCTGGTTCGCTTTGCCCGCTGCTCCAAAGAGCAATCAGAGTGCGCGGCGGACCAGTCGGCGAACAGCTTCAGCAGACAAACCATAGACCACATGCGATGCCAACGAATATGCATGAGTCGATAGCGGAAACTCCGTTGGCGATTTTGATAACCCAATAGCAGGAACGATCCCCTCATCAGCAATCGCCCAGACGGCAGCGCCGAATGGCATACCTGCAGCCGCAGTTGCTTCCGGCATCACCTCGGCGACAGCTCCGTAGATCGCGCCCGAGGTTAGGCCCATCCCATAATGCGCGACAGTGCCCGCCGTATCCTTTTCGTTCTTGGTGAGTTTGTGATGAAACACCAACTCGGCAACGGCATTCGCTGCTCTGACGGCGGCGTTGTCCTGAGGGTCATCACTGCCTCTCTTTTGCAACTCACGACTGATGCCGTGCTGAGGTAGTCCCTCCTGAAGCGATTGAGCGCCGTGTGATTTATCCTTTCCTTCCATCAACTTGCCCAGGAAAGCCTGAAACTGGTTCATGGTCCATGCAGCGACAACTCCGCTAACTGCACCGGCCGCCAATCCTTTTAACACCTCGCGATTTTTTCCGTTGGCTGTCCGCTGAGACATCTTCTCACTTTTCGATATCTGAACCTTGGATTCACTCATGTTTCTTCCTCATAAAAGTTTCTTCAGCCTGATCGTGCCCCGGCGTCGATCATGCTGGAGGAATGTGTCGATGCTCTATCGCGAGGTTGTCTGAATGGTTAAGCTTTATTGGAATGAGTGCGTGCCTATGAGAGCCCGCAGCAAAAGTAGAGGGCGGCTGCGAAAGCTTTGGTCTCGGTAAACCGTCGCCGGCACGTATTGCAGCCTAAGTCGATTACGGGCTTATTCCATGCTCAGTTTAGCTGCGGAGCTTCAACTATTACCGCAAAAAAGCGGGGCCTATGGCTGGAGAGGGACTGAGGGGAGCAAGATCCGGCGCTGAGACTTTAGGGGGGTCGTACTTCAAAATTAAAAAGCGAAACCAGGCAAAAGCTGGCGAAGTAAGTTGTCTTCACACGTATTGCGCAGTAGCCGAACGACCATTGTAATTCGTAAATTTAGAACACGAACGTTAAGCTTTCGCAGTTCGTAATTTGTCTGGCCTCGATGGTATATTGATTTTGTTTGACGCCATGTTGCATACGATAAAACCACAGCGGTGGGCAGCCGCGTTTTAGAGCGCAACAGTCGCACTTGCGCGGACCGGCGATGGCAGCACCGCTCATTTCCCCTGTACGTCATGATCAGTTCCCTCCTTATTTAGTTCCCTCTTTTTCGTCAACGGCGAAATTTTGCGCAGGTAGACGTCTGCGCAGTTTTAGCTTGAAAGTTCGCTCTGAGCGAGAGAAGCATTTGTAACAGGGAGAATCATGCAGAAGTTAACGCGCGGCGCAATCATTCGGCTTTCAATGTTAATTGCGTTCATTGTTGGCAGTCTAATGATTACATCTACCGCTATTGTTGTCGGACAGCAGGACATGCATAACATGCCCGGCATGAGTAAGAGCAAGCCCAAGGTGCAAAAGAAAAAATCAACACGAAAGAAACGACCCGTAAAGAAACACAATATGACAAATATGCCGGGAATGAACATGCCCGGTATGTCGAGCACTCGGATCAAACACCCGCGACGTGCGCGACGAGGAACATCAACCGGGATGACAAAGAAAGCCACGATGCAAAGCATGCCAGGTATGAACATGCCCGGAATGAACATGTCGGAGCCGCAAGCATCACCCACGCCTGGTTCGCAGACGAGCATGCCTGACATGCAAATGCCGATGCCGCAAACGACGCCCGCACCGTCATCATCACCGCCGCAACCGGTGCAAATGAACATGCCCGGTATGCAGATGCCTTCTGCAACGCCCAATCCGCAGGCCTCACCGCAGCAGCAAATGCAAATGAATAAGCCAATGCCGTCCGCATCGCCCGGTGCTTCGCCTCATCAAATGAATATGCCGGGCATGAACATGCCCATGCCTTCTGCCAGTCCGTCGGCAAGTCCGGTGGGCCAAATGCCGGGGATGAACATGGGCGGCATGACCATGGGACCCTTGATGGTGATGATGGACAACGATATGGGCATACGTGTCGGCTCAAGCGGCACCAATGTAATGTCGATGGGTGCGATGGGATCAGGAACATCGTGGCAGCCTTCATCCGCGCCGATGCACATGCATTATTGGAACAAGAACGATTGGCTGTTGATGTTCCACTACAACTTGATCGCCGGTCTTAACCGCC
>JBHEMC010000180.1:0-4870 GCA_046262775.1 Pyrinomonadaceae bacterium
CATCACTACTCGGCAACCAAGTAACGCGCAGTTTGCAGAGCGTAGTGGTTTTCCCTTAGGCAATCTTCGAGGAGGTGTTATGGCGTTGTGTCCGAGTTGTCATAGCGAAGTTCCTGCTGGCTCTCGATGGTGCTCGGTCTGTCACGCAAACGTTGCCGGATCATCGACACACTTGGCATCACCTGGGAAGCGACTTGGTGCATACACTCTGGATATCGCGATTCCGTTCTTTGCATTTCTGTTGATGCTTGGTGCTGCCGGTGTCGCGAAGAGTCTCGGATTCGGATTTCTGCTGCTCGTTGTTTACGCGATATGGGCAATGCGTCTCTTCGCACACGGAACAACGCCTGGAAAAAAACTGCTCGGCATCCGCGTCGTTCGCGAAAATGGTCAAGAAGCAGGATTCGGCGTGATGCTGGTTCGCGAACTCATCGGCAAAGCGATCTCCGGATTGATCTTCGCCCTCGGTTATCTGTGGATCCTGTTAGACCGAGATCGACAAGGATGGCACGACAAGCTTGTCAGCACCTACGTCGTGCAATGAGATGTCGCGGCCGATCGCATAACGCCGCGTTTTTTCCCACTAGCGATTGATCCGTCACCTCGTGACGCAGATCGCAACTGCCCCAGAGGACTCCGAGCATGGGTACTTCGGTGAAAGTCAAGAAAGCAATCTTAGACCTGAATGTCGGCTGCCGTTTGTTCGGTGTTGCGATCGTGCTTTCCGGTTGTGCGAGTCTACTGCCGACTCCGAGTGCGCCGCCGACAGCTTCTGTCTCCGCCACGCTTCCGCGAATACAAGCAGCGTCACAGACTAACGAAACCCAACGCCACGGTCGGGTCTCGATTACCGTTGCGGCTAGCCGCTTCGATACGGCGAGCGTTGCGGGCTGTGCGTATGCGGTAGCTCCACGCGGCTTGATCGAAGTTGTTCCACGCGGAGTAACGCAAGAGACCCATGCAAAGCTTCGGGAAACGAGTTACAGCGATCTCGTTGTCTCCCCGAGCGACCTGTCATTCTTGGTTACCATCCGAAACGGTATGAGCCGTGTGTTCCGAGGCGCTGGCGCACTCGTACAGTTTAGCGTCGATAACCACGTGCAAGCAGTTCAACAGTCCAACTACGTTGAGTTCATCAGCGCACTAATCCCGCCAGGGGGCGAAACTCAACTTCGAATATCCGGGCCGTCCATGGGCGCGCTCGCAGATAGTGCAACGCTTGGGGTTTCTCTTTTCGACGTAGTGACCGATATCGACAATGCGGGCAATGTCACCAAGCGTGACAATTTTGAATGGTTTTTCCGAGTGAAGCTGCAACGAATTCAACGCAGCGTTCCCGCAACGGCGCGCATCATCTGGCTTCCGCGCGGAATGTTACGCAACGCTTCCCAGCTTTCAGATGGCGGAGACCAAATTGTGTTTCCAAAGCACCAGTGCGTCTCAACTGACCAGACGCCTTAATTCGAATCGTGCGACTCATGACGCGACCCTTCACCGGAGACATGTCGATGCGAAAGCGTTTGTTGGGCCCCTTTTTGTTCCTTCTCACTCTGACTCTTTCAGCGTGTGGCGCCAGCTTCAGTTCAAATGGACTCAACTTCGCGAACTTGCAGCTCGTGGATTTTGCAAGACTCGGAACAATGAAACAGGGAGAATCCTGCGCAACAACGTACCTCGGACTGTTCACGGACGGTTCGGCCCTTATATCCGACGCCGCAAAGGCCGGCGGCCTAAGGAAGGTCGATCTGGTCGAGTATAAGATGAGTTCGAATCCTCTCTTCAGTCGGCAGTGTGCCGTCGTATACGGTCAGTAAATAAGAATCAGCGCGGGTTGGTATCTCAACGGATGATATTTTCTGCCTCTGAGGGTCGCAGCGGGTCGTCGGCTGCGCCGTCCGGTCCCGCGAGGTTTATTGGTGCATTCATCCATGCGGATTGGGTGCAGCGTGTTCGCGCTCGGGAACCAGATCTCATCACATCCACGCGCCTAATCGTCTCTTATGTGGTTGTGGTTGGCATTTTCGTCGGATGTGGCGGGTCTAGCGACAGCACGACGGGCCCAGCCAAAGTCCAAACTCTAACAGTTGCGATAGGCGACGGCGTAACGGGACAGCCGTCCGCGACGCAATCGGTTCAGGCCGGTGCTACTGTTAACTACGACTTTAAGCCGGCCACGGGATACGGCCATTTAGTCGTCCGTCTTGACGGTGCCGACGTGCCAGCAAATGGTACCGTTATGATGAGCACCGACCACACGCTAGCCGCATCCGTGGATTCGTTGATCTCGCTAAACGTTGTCGATTCGGCTGCCATCGGTGCCGCCCGTCAGTTGCTTACAGCAGCCGATCCCAGTCGCACCCTCGCTTCGCTGCTGGAAGCGTCATGGCTTGACGCATCGTTACGAGGAGTTGCCGCCGCATCGACTACGCTTGATCGGGTCAGAGCAGCTGGCTTCGATCAAGAAAATGATGCCGTAGCTCTGGCTGGCGTCGCGTCAAAACTGAACGGAAGGGTGTTCTCGATCGATGTAGGCGATGACGGGGCAGCGATGTCCTCCGCTGCAAGCTCCCAACTGCCATTTTCAGGCATTTTGATCAATGAGCTGGGCACGCAGCCGGACGAACTTACTTCGCTGTTATTCGGTGTGCGAAATATTCTCGCGCACTCTTCGCTACCGAATTACAACAGAAGTACGTATCGACTTCTGTTCAAATACAACGCCACGGCATATCTCCGGTATCCTGACGGTGGTCTTTGCCTATCGAACGCCGTAAACGAAGGCCTCGCACGCCGCTTGGGAATCTTCGCGCTTGTCGATAGGGTGAATCGGTTATGCGGACAGGTTTTGGACTTAGTCCGCGCGACGGGGCAAATCGTTGACCTGCTAAGTTGGGTTCCCAATATCGGCACCGATGCGACTGATCTGGCGGCAATGATTCAGAATGAGCGACGTGCAGGCCGGGGGGTCATTCTATTCGGTCATTCGCAGGGAACCCTGATCGCACAACAAGCCTTCAAGACAATTCCCGGCACTCCCGATCTGAATTCGGCGATTCAACGATGCACCGGATTTATCTCTGTGGCGGGACCAGCGCCAAACCAAGTCCTATTGAGACACCTCAAGAATTTTTACGCTCAAGGTGCGGTCACCAAAGACATCATCTTTCATGTGGCCACTACGCAGGGTAACTCCGGCTTCAGGACTGATCTCACGGATTTTACAGATCGCCAGGCCCTCACATGGACGAACGCGTTACAGGCAGGCTGGGGAGACTTAGCTCTTGGTCTTCAGTTACACGCATTGATTGGCAGCTATCTGACTCAAACGCCAATGCGTGATTCAATCCAAAAAACATTGCTCGATCAAGTAGCGAACATCGCCAACGACTGCGTTCCCACTGCGACTCGACTCGCCATTGTGACACAGCCGAGTGCTGCTCTAATCGGCACCACACTCGATCCGTCGCCGAGCGTTGAAGTTATGGACGCAGACGGCAACCGGGTTGGCAGTTCTTCGACCAGCGTGACGGTGAGCCTGACTGGACCGTCGGGCTCGCTCTCGGGAACCAAGACCATTCAAGCTGTCAACGGTGTTGCAACGTTTACGGATCTGCGGGTATCCACGCCGGGAACTTATCAACTCACATTTTCGGCAGCGGGACTTACGACGGTTACATCAGCTTCGTTTACTGTCGCGTTGCCACCGTGTGCAGCGACTAGCGTCTCCATTCCATTCACGATTTCAGGTGACCTAAGAGGGTCACAGTGTACGTTCCTGAACGCTATCGCTCTGCCTTACGATTTCACAACGACATCTCAGCGCGCAATTCGATTTCGACTGTCCGGCAATTCGTTCACGCCACGCATCAGCGCTATGACGCGCGACAGGGGTCAGTCGCAGACGCTGGTCGGTACCAGTTCCGGAGCTGGATCGATATCCTTTCTGCTCTCACCGGGACTCTATACAGCTGCGGTCGGAACAAACGACGGGGCTTTATCACCGTTTGTGTTCGATGGCGCGTTCATTAATGAGAACATCACTAATTGCGAGTCGCTGACGGTCTTGCGTCCGACGCTTCTGACGACTTCGCAATCGCTTTCGACGTCAGATTGCAGGGAAGGTTCCTCGTTTGCCGATGTGTTTGTCATCGGCAGCGGTCGGAGCTGCACCATCACGATGCACTCAACATCCTTTGATGCGTGGTTAGACGTTTACGACCGCAACGGCAATCTGATTGGTTCGGATGATGATGGGGCGGGCGGAACAGACGCGACGATTACTCTCAATCCGTGTTTTTCAGGCAGCGATTCAAATTTCATTTTTGATATTTACGTCCACGCAACGTCCTACTTCCCCGGCGCGACCGGTGCGTATAGCCTCGAGTTTCGTTTTGAACAGCCAACGCTTGTTCGGGAGGGATTCAGTGACACAGTTGGTGGAGCTGCCTCGAGTCCAATGGTTACGCCGCTTTCAAGACACACATCGCGAGAACGTCCTCCAAAAAGCGAATAGTGGGTTGGAGTGTTTCGGAGGTGCTTATCTGGGTTAAGTGTTAGTCCCGACACTACGGCAGCTTTCGCAGCTGACTCCTCTCCGACGCCGGCGAATCCCGAAAGCAGTCAAAGACTTCGACATGCTCGCCGACATCGCGAAGGAGCTCATGCCGTCGACGACGAAAAAGTCGAAGAAAAAGAAAATCACCAGCGCCACAAAGAAAGCCGCTGGCGCATTTCTCTTCGTCGCGGCGATGACACTGCAATCGTGCGCACCCTATCGCACAATCCGATGTCGCGACCCACATCCCGACGTGCAATCGCGAATCTTCCCCGAGCGAATCGGCCAGACGGGCGGAGAAACGCTTAGCAGGGC
>JBHEMC010000181.1:0-4815 GCA_046262775.1 Pyrinomonadaceae bacterium
CATGAGCAGCTTTCCATCGCTCATGGCTCTTGGCCGGCGCTCCTGCTGGGTAGAAGCGATTGCCTATTCCGCGAAAGCTTTGGTAGAAAATCGTCTCGACTAATGGTGCGAGCATTCCGATCGCGGACATGCTATGAGCAGCATCCTGATAGACTGAGTGATGAATTTGATCGACCCAAGCATCAACCGCTACCTCTGCTCGCACTCCTCGAAGACGCCGAGTATGTTCGTCTATCTTTTCGATTTCGGCAGCCAGTTCGGCGGTCGCCTCTCGGTTTCTCCGCAAAATACCTCGAATTGCGATGAGCTGTGCGTCAACGTCGAAGTCAAGCCCCAACGCATATAGATATTCGCGCGGCTCTAGCTGTAGAAATTCTTCGCGGGACATAGGCCTTAACGCTCCCGTCAACTGACCTTCGACTCAAACGAAAACCGCCGCGCCACGAATCACAAACCCGGACGGCAAATGGATAGTCTAGGACCCGAGTCGTGAACGTAAGCGCTGCTGCAACTCGAGAGTCTGGGTGACCCACCCCTCTCGGTTCATGGCCTCAATCACTTCATTATACACAGGCTTTTGGTGCTGCGGGTCAGCGACTGTGACAATTAGCCAGAACTGTTGTTCTTCCGTTGGATGGAACTCCTTGCGATTGTTTACCGAGACTTTAAGGCGCCACTTTCCACCGCTCACCCCGCGCGGCATAGATCGATGATATACCTTAATCGGCGACCATTTAAATCCGAACTCAACCAGATGCTTTTCGTACAGCTTGCTGACGTCCTCTGGTTGAGCTGGAATTTTTATTTCTTGGCAGCGTTTGCCGTCTTTTCCGACGTCGTATGTCCCTAACGATATGTCGACGTTTGAGCGACAATACTCCGCCCCAAATGATGCATCGAGCGGCGGATCGTAAACCAATGTCATTGTCACTTCGCCAGTCAAATCTCCGTCTTCATTCTGCAAACATGCCGGCATCGGAAAAGGGAACTTTTCGAATTCGTAGCCAGCGGACAACTGAGCTTCGAAGATCATTGTCGCCGTCCAAGGTTTACAACTCACAACATCTTCTATGAGACCCGGTATGCCGAAACCTCTGTATCGCAGGTCACGCGCTCGGATTTTGCCGGTCCGCAACGCAGCAGAGTGGATAAGCAGAGCCTTAACTAAGCTGCGCGATTCATCGGCTTGAACGCCTATGTGCAAATTCGCCAGAAGCCCTGCAACCATAGGACAGGCATAACTCGTTCCGATGTCTTCGAGTAGGACCCCGCTACTACCTGTGGACAGAATACCCATCTGTGTGTATCCGCCTTCGCTATCGCAATTGCCTCCGTATGACACGACCTCTGGCTTCGGCAAAAACCCAGCCCCCGGTCCACGTCGTGTGAACGGAGATGGCTGTTCCTTAAGAACGCGTGCGCCAGGTCGATCTAGATGCGCAAGGGAACCGACCGTTACGCTTCTCACTGAATCCGCCGGCGAGCAGATCCGATCGGTCTCCATGATTTCTGGTGGCCATCCCCTAAACGGAGGCTCGTTAAGATTGCCAGCAGCTGTAACAAAGGTCACATCGAACTGGTCTTGAAGTCTATCGAGCGCAATCGCCAAGTCTGAGAAACCGTGATTGCGGCAAAGCTGATCAGTTCCCAGCGATAAGTTCCAAACCTTAACCTCCGGATGCTGAGGAAGCACGTCCTCTAAAATTGCGATTAACTGGTCTTCGGTGACGCCATCGTCTCGTGGGAAAGCAACAACATCGACGATTTTGCAAGCGTGATCAGGAAAGCGGGAGTCGCTGTGATTTAGGCCACGGGCTCGAACCAATAAACCCGCCACGAAACTTCCATGATCGTTATCTTGAAGATCCCGCGGAACAAACTCATGCCGCGCCACTACCCAAGCGTTTAGAAGGGGGTCATTCGCGCGAACGCCTGAGTCTATCAGTCCTACCACAGGGTATGTCGATCTGGGATGAGGAGGAGGAATGTCAGTCTTTGTCAGACCGCGTACGGCGGTCGCCTGCGTTTTTACCATCCGATATTTTGGAAATGAAGAGAGAGTTTGGGTTCCCACAAACGATCTCAAAAACGCCACGCTCGTTGGTGGTGCTTCCGCAATCCGGTAGACGTTCATTCCTCGTGAATATCGGACCTCTTCAGGAACCGGGAGATGCATCTCCCTCGCGTGTGCGAAGAAGGCATCTCGAACGCGGTCGTTATCGTTAGGGTTGTGGTGCTCGAATAATCGTACCTTCAGATCTTCCACGGCAACATCTCCCGCCATCAATGTCTGAAAATCGTGACCCTCTAACACTTCTGACATGACATAAGGCTCGACACGCAAAATGGTCGAGATGTTCGCTCGCGCATTTCGCGACAGATCTCCGCTAATGCGACTCTCTAGGCGGTTCAACCGCGCTGGATTTACGCCGACGAGCAACTCTCCGAAGTTCTCAACGCCAATAACGGGACATGTCTGATTGCTAAACAGATTTGACGGGCGGTGGCTCTTGGCGATCGCGTCTTCTTTCAATTGAACGCGTGCAACAGCCGGGACACCAGGAAAACTATTGAACGAGTGCTCGAAATAATCTTGAACCCTCGAAACCTGAGCAAGCAGTACTCGTCGGACCGCCGCGTCAGCCTCTCCGAAGACTTTGCGTTCGCCGCCCCGAACCGTCATCCGGCGGATATCTTCGCCTCGTCGGAAGATAACCTTTATCGGCAGCAACGTTTCGCCAGGCATGTAGGTTATGTCTTGAGTCGATCCTTGATTGATCCAAGCGATACACCGAAGACGTCAGCAAGGGTTCGGTAGGTAAATAGTTTGGGGTCTAACTCACGAACGCTACGGATTCTCTCGCCCAAAGATAACTGCGAGAACTGCTCAGGCGTGAATCGCAGCCGTAGCAGTTTATTGATCACTGTGGCTCTTGGGATCTGCGCCTGTCCTTCCAACACTGCTTCTCTGGCGCTGTCGAAACAAACCTGTCGGATGTCCGAGCCTGTTAGACCATCTGAAATAGCAACGAAGGATGAAATATCGGCCTCACATGCAAACGATCCCAGAAAGTGCCCAAAGAGCTTTTCCCGAATCTGCGCATCCGGCTTGGGAAGATGAACCTTGTAAGCGAAACGTCGCCAAACTGCAGGATCCAATAAATGTTCGTGGTTCGTCGCGGCTAACAGAACGGTGTGGGCATCCAAATTGTCGATGTTTTGTAGTAAACTTACGACGACCCGCTTTAGCTCGCCGAGTTCCTGTTTGTCGTCGCGCAATTTCGCAACTGCATCGAATTCGTCCAAAAAGAGGACGCATGGTCGAGCCATTGCATGTTCAAACAACATACGGAGATTTTTCGCGGTGCTGCCGAGATATGACGACACCAGCGAATCAATCCGCGCATTAATCAGTGGCAGCTCTAACTGCGCGGCGATGTAGCGCCCTAACTCGGTCTTGCCGCATCCCGGCGGACCGTAGATGAGCAGTGAAGGTGAAATCCCAACCCCCTGCGCAATCAACTTATCTGCAGACTTGATATAGCGGATGAACTCTTCGACTGCCTTGCTCGTTCCTGCCGAAAGGAAAACTTTGCTTGAGCTACGTTCGTATGTTTCCTCGTCCGCGAGCGAAAAACGCGATTCCGAATCAACAGGCACACGGCCATTGGGCGATATTCGGTGCAGGCTAAGTTTTCGTGCTTTCGACTGATTGACCGACCGGCGGAGTCGCTCGGCCGCCGATCGATCGCCTTTTGTTTCAACTTTGTGGGCAAGCTGCTCGACATATGCGCAGACCTTTCCAGCGTCAGCATTCAGAGATCCCTCAATAATTTTCAAGATTTCGAGCAGATGTTCCATTGGTTTGCTGAACAGAATGGCAATTGATTTGAACAATACAAGCTTTTTTTGAACAAGCTTTCGACATTCCCGAACGGAAATATCTTGGCCCAGCTCACACCTACGGGGGATGGAAAATCAAACCGCGGAGCTTTGCGCGCTGGCGGCCGCCGTTGAGCCGCGCCGCTTTTGTCCGAGCTCTTCGAGCAACTCGATCTGGATCTGCTGAATTTCGAAGAGCCGATTGTATTGCTTGCGCAGGAGGTGGTCGATTTTTTCGTGGAGATGCCTGATCTCGAGTTCCGCTTTGAGGTTGATCTTGTAATCGTTCTCGCCGCGCAACCGGTCGCGCGCTTCGCTTCGATTCTGGCTCATCATGATAACTGGGGCCTGCAGAGCGGCGAGCGCGGAGAGGACCAGATTCATCAGGATATACGGGTACGGATCGAAGGCGCGGTTCGCCAAGATGAAACTATTCACGCCGATCCAGACGAGGAGGATAAGGCTGAAGACAATGATAAAGGTCCAACTACCGCCGAACGCGGCGATCGTATCGGACAGCCGTTCACCAAACGTCAATTTCTTCTCGAACTGCTTGCTGATGTCGCTCGAAAGGATCTCGTGTTCCTGGAGGCTCTCGACCACTTCCTGGTCGAGCACCGACAGTTCGCCGATCTCCTCCTGCAAGACTTCCTTCACGTAATCGCGCCGGAATTTTCCGAGGTCGTCGAAACAGATAAACGATTTTCCGTCCCACTGCGGCGCCTTTTTCCCAATGAACTCCGAGAGCGACGGCCTAACGACTTCACCAATCGTGCCGTTGCGCGTCGACTTCGTCTGTCCACAGATCAGGCATTGCGCTGTCTCTATGTTTGAATGATCTCCTCACTCTAATCATTTTTTCCCTTCTGCTTCCCCTTTGCGTCCGGTTTCCCCTTTCCCTTCGGCTTCTCTGCCTTGGCGACCGCGGACGGT
>JBHEMC010000182.1:0-272 GCA_046262775.1 Pyrinomonadaceae bacterium
ACATTCCATCGAGGGCATTGTTTCCAAACTCGCTGATTCGACATATGAGTCCACCCGCAGTCGAAACTGGCTGAAGACAAAGTGCATCAAACGCCAGGAGTTCGTCATCGCCGGGTACACGCCTTCAAAGAAAGCGTTTCCTGGCTTCGGATCATTGATCCTGGGAGTCTATGACAAAGGCAAGCTCGTTTACTCCGGGCGAGTTGGAACCGGCTTTAGTATCAAGCAACGTTTGGAAATACAAAAGAAACTCGATCGGATTTCGCAATCAT
>JBHEMC010000182.1:282-4742 GCA_046262775.1 Pyrinomonadaceae bacterium
GGCCAAGCAGGCGCACTGGGTCAAACCGGTGCTGGTGGGCGAGGTGGAATTCACCGAATTCACGTCGGACGGAAAACTGCGGCATCCGTCTTTTCAGGGTTTGCGCGAGGACAAGAAGGCGACTGAGATTGTTCGCGAAGAACCCGTTTGATCTAAACTTGAGAGTATTAAACCAGCGGGACAAGCCCGCCTTCCCAACCCCGAGCTGATCAAAGTTGAATCCGAGGTTGGACTAAAAGTATTTCAGGGTTGAACTGTCAAGATCTTCCTTCATCAGTTCCTTGTTGATAGCCACGGCGGCTTGCGCACCTTCCGAGGCGGCGACGATTACAAACTGCACCAGGCGCGAAGCGTCTCCCGCAACATAGAGTCCGGGAACATTCGTGGTTTCATAGTCTCCCGTGTCGACACAACCCTGTTCAGTGAATCTGCAACCGAGTTTCGCCGCCAGATCAGAAGACTGCCGATTGCCCGTGCTGAAGAACATCGCGCTCCTTCGAAGTGGTTTCCCAGTTGCAAAGACAATGCGTTCCAGAGATCCGTCGCTTCCTTCCAGACGCGTGATGCGATCCTCTCGGATCCTAATCTCATGGTGCGCCAGACGCTGACGTTCTTCCGCGGACAATTCCGCAGGGCCATCGGTGCAGAGCACCAAATCCCTACTCCATAAGAGCAATTCCAGCGCGAGCCCCAGACCGTTTTCACCGCGTCCATAAACCGCAAGAGGGCGGTCACGCATTTCCCAGCCATCACAATACGGGCAATGAAACACACTGCGTCCGTACAGCTCCCCGAGACCATCAATCGACGGAACGTCGTCCACTACTCCAGTAGCAAGCAGAAGTTTGCGGGAAGAAATGACTTCGCCGTTGTTCAAAGTTACTTCAAAACCACTAGCGTGATGCCGGGCGTGGGTTACTTCCACCTGCCGCAGTTCGACTGTTTCGTAGGGCCTCAGTTGTTCGCGTGCGAGCCGCAAGAATTCCGCCGGATCTATTCCATCGCGTGTCAGAAAGCCGTGAAGACCATGAGACGCAGCATTTCGCGGATGACCCGCATCGCAAATCTGCACCCGCCTTCTGCACCGGCCCAGCACCAGCGCCGCACTCAGGCCGGCAGGGCCGCCCCCTACTATGATCACATCCAACATTAATTGCCTTTCACTGCTCCTTCAATGCTTGTGAGCCGGTCCGATGCAGTTCCTTGTCGACATGAACAGGCCGGGAACCCAGGGGGCTTCGAGGGGGGGTCGAAAGTATAGCAAAAGACCGGCGGGGAGTTTTTCCCGCCGGTCTTTAATTGGAATAGAGAGGTATTAGTTTTAGGGGGCCAATGAGGGCGGCTTGGCGCCTTGCGGACACAGCCATAGCTCCACCATCAATTCATCGCGAGACGGTCCCACCAGAGTCACTATGCGTTGCGCATTGATGCCTCTTGAATTGACCATGTAATCGACGATCCGCGTTGTCTGCTTTTGTACTTCACCCGGTCGTCCTCTTGGTCCGGGGTAGACAATCACATAAGCGGTCGAGCTCGGATCGTTCTGCAATTCAATTGCGTAGTTATCGAGTCGAGCCTTTTCATCGTTGTAAGCTATCGCGGGAAACTCGTCAAACTTTCGGCACTGTACGGGCACGGGAAACTGGACCGAACAAGTGGCCGTACAGTCGAGAGTGTATCCACCCACTGAAACGGCGGCGGTTAAGGTCTGACCGGCCAGACCGTTTGTATCAACCCGAATAGAGGGAGTTCCCTGGCCCTCGATAATTCGACCAGCGGAGACGGTCCAGTTGTAACTAGGAGCAATATTCCCAGAACCGCCGGTTAAAGTGGAGGTGAACGTGACAGGCGCATTGGGCTCAACCCGTTCGGGACAAATGATGCCGACGTTAGGGCAAACAGGTTGCGGTGGTGGGGGCGGCGGACACCGGTTCACCAGCACTGTGGTCGATGAAAACGCCTCGCAGGCTGCGTCCCCGCTGCCGGTATCGATGTCCACGTTCGCTTTGTAATAACCCGGCTGCAACCCGGAAAGATCCCAGGTGACTGTCTCGCCATTGCCGTCAATGCGTCCGCCATTGGTCGTCCAACGATAACGAATAGGATAATTTGATGTGGCCCGAGCGTTCAATTGTACGACTGCAGGTCCCGCTCCCTCGCATACAGTGATTACTCGGGGTTCGGCCGATAGACTGAGATTTGGCGGCGTATAGGCGACCGTTTCTTTTCTCGTCTTTTGGGCGAAGGCTGAGGAAGCAAACGCAACAAATCCTACCAGCGCAATTGGAAGGAATAATCCGATAATGCGGCGATCGTGTCTCAACATTTCCACTCCTTTTGTGGCAATACTTTTCTGGAGTCCGCCACAACCAGTTGGCTGACGGGTCTCTTCGTAGAAGTAGCAGTTGATAGAAAATAGGAGGAATAGCGGTTCATTTCCACAACTTAGTGGCAATCACGAGTAAGATTCGAGGCTCACTTTGGTCCATCATCAAAAGGCAATCTTTTGCCCCTTCCAAACGTGGGCGTCCCTGTGAGTCCGGAACAAGTGGTTTGACTCATCTCCAAAATTCAAGTAGATAGAGGGACGCCGAGGATCTTATGTCGTTGATCGTCATACCTGAATGAAGCTAGCGCTGTCAATCGTCATCTTTTCCATGCTGGTTGGTCAAGCTGCGTGCTCGAAAAGAAAGTCCGTAGACACCACGAATGTGTCGGCCGGTGTGACCAATCCTACGGAAGGAGATCGAACACAGGCACGTGTTTATCTGGATCAAGGCAAAGAATTTTACCGCACGGACCAGGATGAAAAAGCCGTCGAAGCATTTCAGCAGGCGATCAAGTTGGATCCCAATCTCGGCGAGGCCCATTTCCGATTGGGCCTCGCTTTTGATGCTATCGGAAAGGAGCAGGAGGCTGAGGGAGCCTACAAGAAAGCAATCGAGAAGTACAAGAAATACCTCGAGACAAACGGCAAAGACGCTGAAGCACATTACAATTTGGGTCAAACCTACGCCGGACTGCATCTATACAACGAAGCTGTTAAGGAGTATCGGCAAGCCACACGATTGAAGTCTGACGATGCCGATATGTATTACGATCTGGGAACAGCGCTCACGAAGCTCGCACAATACGACGAAGCCGTTGCTGCTTTTACCAAGTCTCTGGAGAGTGATCCGGAAAACTATCGGGCCCAGGACGCTCTTGATGAAGCCCGTGAGGGCCTAAAGCGCATTCGCGCCGGCAAAAAACACCAGGAAGATCTGTTGAAGAAACAAAAGGGAGACGACGAATCCAAGAAGGGTGAGGACGGCACAGACTCGAACACTTCACCATCTTCTTCCAATTCAAAACCCACGAATTCAAAATCCACCAATTCAAAATCAAAACCCACCAATTCTAATTCAAGACCAACTCGCGTACGCACACCCTGAGTGGCAGAGTTAAGGGGACTTAGGAACAGAAGAGTGGCTCGCCGCAGTGGTGTTTCAAGTTCGACTCTTTGCGTGCTCTTTGCGTTCTTGGCGTTCTTTGCGGTTAATTGTTCTAAAGGTTTTTTACGGCAAAGCACGCAAAAGTTTGCGAAGAATTCTCTAAATGAGGGCACTACCCCATAGTCAGAACTAGCTGCAGTAACGTGCGCTGGGGCAAGAATCACCTTATAGTAAAGTCAAATAGGTTTGACTGGAGCATTGAGCAAGTTAAGAAGAAGTGAGGACTAATGGCAACCTACACGCCACCACCGTATTTCCCTCAGGGATCTCTAGCGCCGCCGGATAAGAATCGGTATAAGAAATTCAAGCTAATGATCGTCGCTATCGCAATTCTCCTCCTTGTTTTGATAGGTGGAATCGGTTGGGGAATCTGGCATTTGGTGAAGGCTGCTTTCTAGAGTTAACGGCCTGCCACTTTTAGATTCCCAGGTCACTTTTCCAGGTTCCTGATTTTAAGCTTAAACCGCTGCTCGGCCTGCCCCTTCGTCTTCGCAGGTACTAGTGCAGTTTGAGGCCGGTAGTTCAGAGTTCAGCCTTTAGGCTGCGTGGTGGCTAATGAAAAACGCAAGCTAAAGCTTGAACTCTAAACTGCTCGCCTCAAACTGCATTAGTACTTAGTTATGGGTAGTGCGTCAGTTTGGTAACAAGAGCAGCCATTAACCGTCGAAGGGGAATGCAGTTAGGCAAGCATGTAATACAGAACCGTGCGCGGTAGCGCCGGATGCTAGAGTCGACTTCGCTGATGAGCACAAGAAGATCTGCTTTAGACTCAGGTTGACACGAGCATCCGGCGCTACCGCGCTCGGTTCTGTAATACTCACTTTTTCTCCCGACTTCAAACTGACCCACTACTCAGTCTTTTCATGAACATAATTCCGGAGACAAACTAATGAACGACGTCATAGTCACCTCTCTGTCAAACTTGAAGAACGAAGTTCGTTATGGCGACAACCACATCTTAATCAC
>JBHEMC010000183.1:0-4607 GCA_046262775.1 Pyrinomonadaceae bacterium
TGCCAAAAACAAGAGTTCATGGTGAAGGTCTGAAAGACTTGGCACACTATAGGCACACAAAACGGGCGGCTCTAATTTAGAGCCGCCCGTATGTTGTTGCCTTTATTGAACTGGGAGGCAGGGACTCGAACCCCGATAGCCAGATCCAGAGTCTGGAGTCCTACCATTGGACGACCTCCCATCAGCGGAATTTGAATTTACGTATCGAAATTCAGGTTGTCAACAGCCTGACTGCCGCGCGTGGCCGGTGTCCGTCGCCGTGTGTGCTGTCGCCTTAATTTGTACGCCGTCAGCGTATCTGGCATGGCAGTTGTTCCTCACAGCCTCAACCACACGTTTTGACAGAAAAATCACCGTAGGCTGGAAAAGCGTGCACAGTACCAATTCTGGCCTGCTGATAGCTCCGCCTAAACGCACTTGCAGGCAACTCGACAACGGTTTGGCTCTTGTCGATTCTGTATCAGACGGGCACAATGAGGATCGGCATAAGTCGACATGCGTGATAGACCCGTATTCCCGACTTACCAACCCAGATGAGTGACAACAACAGAGCGCCCTCCATTAATATAGAAACTACCGCGATTGATCATACCCACTGTCGACAACGGCTTCATGAAGTTATCGACGTCGTTGCCCATATTCGTCACGAGATAAATAATCCGCTAACTGGCGTGCTGGGTCAGGCGCAGCTCTTATTGCGTGAAGACTTGAGCGATCGTGCCCGCAACCGCGCCAAGGCTATTGAGGAGCTTGCGATGCGCATTCGAGACATCGTTGCGGAACTGCGAGAGATCCAACGTTAGTAAGAATATAAGCGCTCGAGGGTGTTTTCGGATCCAAACCTTAACAAACGCCTGCGTACATCGGCATCGCGATCCCGCCGGAACTACACTGACTTCGTCCCAACCGCCACGCTAACCTTGATTATTTGGGAGTCTTCAATTGCAGTTTGCCAATGAATGCAGGATTTGGCTTACGGGTTCCCATGCGGCATGCCTCCGCTCTTCTTAGGGCCGTGGTTTTCTTCGGAGTCCGCAGGCGAAGACTGCGAATCCAGAGCCGGATATCAGTCTCTCATTGTTGACTGTCCGTTGTAAGATGGCTTCCGGGATATGTTCGAACAACCACCCGTTACTCCTTTCGTTGAATGTCCCAACTGCAAACAGTTGCTGGAATACGGTGTCGCCAATTGTCCGCGCTGTCGGGAAGAAATTGATCCGCAGTATGCAATGAATAGCGCGGTAGTGATTGGACGAAATACCCAGGCGTGTAGTCTTGCAAAGACTATTGTGACGGCGGAGCCCGCGATCTTCATCAGTATCGCTGTTGCAGGTGCTGCTTACCTTTCGAGCGGTCCGGGTTTGCTCTTAGCAACTCTCGTTACTCCTGTTATTTCACTCGTGGCAATAACCGCGTGGTACTGGCGCTATGGAAATTTCAAATTAGGTGACGAAGAATACCGACATGCGCCGGATGATGTTTATAGATCCTTCGTACTTTGGTTCGCGCTACTCGCCGTGCAAATCCTGGTAATTCTTTACAAGCTAAAGAACGGTTAAAGTCAAGAGCAGTATGAACCGGCGACTGAGAGTAACTGTTGCACTGCTCGTCCTTCTGATAGTGCTTGTCGTAACGTTTCTGTTTCTCAGCAACAGTTGTCCCCTTCAGGGCATTTCTTTAACTCGCGCAGCTGCTGAGGAACATCAACTAAAAAATCGCACTACGATTCCGCTAGCCCTCGATTTTGATCATGCTGTTTCGTTGGCAGCGATGCTGCAGCCTGGGAATGATCAAACCAGGTGGTCGCAGCATAATGCCGCCGCGATCGAGGGTTACGTCGTTTCAATTGGAAACGGCGGAATTGAATCCGCGAATTGTTACGTGCCTTGCAATCGCGACACGCACATCAATCTCGCGCTGAGGGTCGACGCGCCATCGCGTGAACAGGTTGTTGTGGAGGTAACGCCGCGCATGAGAACAGACGCGCGCTCGCACGGCCGCGACTGGTCAACCAAAGGGTTGACGCAAACACTGGTGGGCCGCTGGTGTAGATTTGAAGGTTGGCTGTATTTCGACGCGCAACATGCGAATGAAGCAACAAATACAGCCGCCGCACAAGCTAGAATCTGGAGAGCTACCGCGTGGGAGCTTCATCCGATAACGAATATAGAAATAAAGTGAATGCCGGAACTACCTGATATAACGGTCTACATAGACGCGCTGTCAAAGCGTATTCACGGCCAACGACTGGAGCACATTGAAATTCGGTCGCCGTTTCTGCTTCGTACAGCAACTCCCCCAATCACCACTGCTGAACGAAAAACGGTTCTCGAGTTACGCCGGATCGGCAAACGCATATGCATCGGATTGCAAGAAGATCTCTGGTTGGTTATTCATCTGATGGTCGCCGGCAGACTGCACTGGCACATGCCAGTCCGAAAAGTGTCTGCCCGTGATATAGCAGCCTTTGTCTTTGACAACGGCACGCTTACTTTGACTGAAGCCGGTTCACAAAAGCGTGCATCGTTACATTTGATGCAAGGCGGGCAGAATTTGCAGAGCTTGGACCCAGGCGGACTCGAGATCTACGAAATGGCGCTCGACCAATTTACTCGAGCGCTGCGTTCTGAAAATCACACCCTGAAGCGCGCGTTAACAGATCCGCGACTTCTAAGCGGTATCGGCAACGCCTATTCAGACGAAATTCTTTTTCACGCGCGACTTTCACCGATAGCGCTGACACAAAAACTCACAACAGAAGAGTACGAACGGTTATTTGCGGCAACGCGTAATACGCTATTGGCTTGGATTGAGCGGTTACGTTCGGAAACGGGAGAGGAGTTTCCGGAGAAAGTGACCGCGTTTCGCAAGGGAATGGCGGTGCATGGTCGGTTTCAGGAACCGTGTCCTCAATGCGGTTCGAAGGTACAGAGGATTCGTCACGCCACCAATGAAACAAATTACTGCCCGACATGTCAGACAAGAGGAAGATTACTCGCTGACCGATCGCTCTCCCGTTTACTGCGTAACGACTGGCCGAAGACTGCCGAAGATCTCGGTTAAGCCACACTTTTCCAGGCGCAGAGAGATCAGAGCACGCGTCGCAAACCTGTTATCAATGTTTGGCTGGGGTGCTTCGGTACGTTTTGATTTGTGCCTCATTCGACGACCGGACTCGTCCGGATCTATCCTTGCTCTATGTCTTTCAATTTCATCGATGTCCTGATTGTCCTTCTTGTGCTGCTCAGCATATGGAACGGATGGCGCCGCGGATTTATTCTCGCTGTTTTGGATCTGCTGGGCTGGGCGTTAAGTTTCCTCATTGCTCTACGGTTTTATTCTCCAGTAGCACGATGGCTCGCCGCGAACGTTAATTGGTGGTCGAAAGTTTGGGATCGGCCAATCGCGTTTGTACTGATTGGCGTGTTCACTGCTATCGCCATCCATATCATTGGAAATGCTCTGCTGGTGCGCCTGCCTAAGAACATTCACAAACGAAAAATCAACAGGCTATTCGGCATTCTGCCTGGAATCATCAGCGGACTATTTACCGCCGCAGTCGCTTCCGCTCTCCTGCTCGCATTGCCATTGAACGAAGGTTTGCGAGAGCGCGCACGTTCAAGCCCACTCACTAACGGGCTCGCCGTTTACACGGAACGAGTAGAAACGGCGCTGCATCCAGTATTCGGGGAAGCGATCGCCGAGACACTGAATCTTCTCACGATCCGGCCAGAATCAAACGAGCGAGTGACGTTGCCATTCAAAATGGCAGAGTCGCGGCCACGCCCGGACCTCGAAGCGGCAATGCTGCAGCTCGTAAACAACGAAAGAGTTGCTGCTGGACTGCGACCGCTGGCGGCGGATCCGGAACTAACTGAGGTCGCGCGGCGTCACTCAGCAGATATGTTGGCGCGCGGTTACTTCGCGCACGAGTCGTTGGATGGCCGGGATCCTTTTGAACGAATGCGCCAAGCGAATGTGCGATTTGTGACAGCCGGTGAAAATCTTGCGCTCGCACCCACACTTCAGATCGCACACAACGGATTGATGCACTCGCCAGGTCATCGTGCAAACATTCTGCAACAAAATTTTGGACGCGTCGGAATTGGTATTATGGACGGTGGTATTCACGGATTAATGGTGAGTCAGGATTTTCGAAACTAGTTCGGACAAACAAATCCAAAACGTCGAAATCAAAAGAAAACACTTTCCCTAAACGGTGCATCTACAAAAGGTGAGGGCTTGGCGATTTATCTCTTGAGAATAGTAACTCTTATTTTCGCGCTGGTGCTTGTTTGTGGATGCAGTATTAACCCCCGCAAGACTGAGGGCAGGTTGCCGCCCGCAACAGAAACGATGCCCAGTCTTCAACCACAAACGGCACCCATAACTGGCCCGAATCTGCCGCCGGTTCCGTCAGGCCCTATCACGTATGTGGCGCTTGGAGATTCGACAGGAGTAGGCGTCGGCGCTCGAGATGGAGGATATGTGTCTCGACTCTTTAAACGCCTCGTCGACGAAAGGCCTAAATCAAAACTCGTAAATCTCTGCGTAAGTGGCGCAGCAACTTCAGAAGTTCTCACTGGACAATTAGATCGAGCTGTGCG
>JBHEMC010000184.1:0-4595 GCA_046262775.1 Pyrinomonadaceae bacterium
CAGCACGATCGCGGTATCCTGCACAAAACAACAATCCGGATAAGAATCACTTCCGGGGATCGTCAGTAAGTCAACATCCCAGCGGCGCAGTAACTGGCAGTACCGCTCAAGCTGAGCGGCTGCCTTTTCATGATCGATCTCTTCGCGAGTCCGGTAAGTCAGTTCGCACGCGGAGAGGTTCCGCGAGACACCGCGGGTGATTGCTTTAAAAACGTGCCCCGCGTATTGGTCTCTCCCTGGGGAGGGACGGTAGAAGGGGGAAATCGCGTTCTGCCTTTCTGCGATTTCGAGCTCCATTATCGACATTCCAAAGTAATCCTCTTCAGATAGCGGTGATACCAATACACATAAGTTCGTTCGCGGTTACGTGACAGAAACGCCCGCAATTGTTTCGCTCAAGGGTCAGGGAACCCTTGAGACGAACTACTTACATTGTCAACAGGATTGAGGTATCGATTCGACCGGGGGATTACACTTCCAATCCCTGCTTGATCTAACTTATTTGAACAACCGCCTCGTCTTAATACAAACTCGTTTGAGCTTGTCGTTTAATAATCCGGATGCAACTGAGTTATTTAATAAACGCGTTCGCAATTATGGATAGCAACAATAGTGCCAGCCCAACAAAGGCGACCTAGCCTCGCGCGTTCATGAGCAGCGGAACCACCAAGATGGAAAATACAACTCTGATTCATTGTCCTGTGCTGGAGCGCAATGCGCGAGAGTGCGAGGTCTTCATAAATGGCAGGCGGGCCGATACGCTTGAGAATATAGTTTGATACTTGCAGTGATGCGCCCGCTAGAGTTGTATGGTCTAGTCCAGTGTGAAATCGGGTATGCGTTTTATTCGCGGACGGACGCCAACGACTAGTTGTATCCTTCTGCCTCGGTTAGAACCTAACACCCAAACGTTCTCCGCCATCTTACCTGTGTGAGCCGGCAGGAAGATTCGCGCCAATGTGGCCTCGAGATTGCAGCTAAGCAAGCTAAGGATATGAAACAACCGTAGCACCTCACCAACTTGGGTGAATGACCCCTTTGGAAGCCACCGGGACTGACGCTCTTGAGGCCTGAGACACAGCACGAGCTTGGCGTCCCGGGTGGCAGTCCGGATTTGAGCCAGCAACGAGCGTTCGGTCCTTGAACGCCAGGCTTGACGTAGGTGTAGGTCTTGCAATCTGAATCGCTCGCGCAGGCGTCACGACATGAATCGGGGCTGGGACTGGACAAGTCAAAATTACGATAGTCCTGGCCGTGACGATCCACATTGTTCTCAGCAGTCATCCTTAAACCTCGCCACCCGCACCGCAGAAGGAGGCCCGGAAACCAGCGGCTCGGGCTGCATCTTCGCGCAACACATTGGTGCGCCTTCTTGTTCAGTGAAGCCGCCTCCGGGGTTGCCATATAGCGGCAACAACCGTGCGGGGGCCAGTCGCCGAGTTTGGGTCTGTGATCTACATTCGCTGGAAACTGCAACCCTCGCGCCATCTCGCCGAGATCATACTGACGCCGTGGGCCGGCAGGAAACCGGTAGCAGTGATGTTCTTTGATAACCAGTCGAGCAGCGCGGATCTCAACTGGCTGCGCGAAGGTCTGGCCGATAAGCTCATCACCGACCTTTCGCGTTCAAAGAATCTCACCGTGCTCAGCCGTCAACAACTTAACCTTCTGCTGGAAAGAATAGGGCATAAAGAATCGGAAAAGACTCGGTTGGATGAAGCGCTCGAAGTGGCGCAAAAGAGCCACGCGAAAATTGTAATCCTGGGCAGCTTCGGGCGTCTCGGCGAACGAATTCGGATCGATGTGCAATTGCATGACGCGCGCGATGGCCAACTTCTGGCGGCCGAGCGTCTGTTAGTCGATCAACCTGCGCAGATTCTCAGTCAAGTCGATGTCCTTTCGCTTAAACTGGCGTCGCATCTCGGCGGGCAGCATGAGCGGGACGCGAATGCGGGATTGACCAACGTAATGACGAATAATCTCGAGGCCTATCGTTATTACTCGCTCGGTTGAAAAGGCCCAGGCGCTCCAGAATCCCGAGGCCATCGCGCAATTGCAAAAGGCCATCGCGTTGGATCCACAGTTTGCGATGGCTTATGCGCGCATCGGCTATGCCTATGCCGTCAACTGGACGCGCGTTGATGAAGGTAAGCCTTATCTGGAAAAAGCTTTTCAACTTTCCAGCGGGCTCCCTGAAAAGGACAAGCTGTACATCACAAGCTGGTACGAAATTGCAAATGTGATTATCCCGCCGCTATCAAATCGTTTCGCGAAATCGTGGCCCACTATCCTCTGGAAGTAGAAGCCTATCGAAGGTTAGGTCTGTTGCTGCGCGGAGAAGAGCGATTCGAAGATGCGATTGAAGTCTTGAAGCCATAAATTCGGAGGCGAAGGATTTATACAACGCCTTGGGCGCAGCCTATTCGGACACCAGCCGGCACGATGAAGCAATAACCATGTTCCAACGTTATGTTGATCTCGCACCTCAAGAGGCGAACGCCCACGACAGTTTGGCCAGCGGCTATCAATGGGCGGGACGATATGAAGAGGCGATTCAGGAATATCAACGACGCTCAAATCGGATTTTGAAATTGCTGTCATCCACCTCGGCAATACTTATTTTCAGCAGGGGCGCTACCGGGACGCAATTGAACAATACCGGCTTTTAATCAAAGTCGCTCCGTCTGCTGTTGAGCGCATGCGGGGCTTTGCCCGCATTGTCCACGTGCAGCGAAAAATCGGAAGATTGGATGAAGCGCAGCAGGCTGCAAAGCGGGCAGTCAAGTATGACAAGGGTTCCGTAGACCAACTATTCCTGGTTGCTCTCGAGAAGGGCGATTTGGCGGCGGCAACTAAGATTGCGGAGGCGTTTAAAGAAGTCCAGTCCATCGATCGAGGGGCGAGAGGTAATCAGGCGACCAGCGCGGTCCTCATAAGCTTAACTCAAGCCATTCGAATGCCCCATCCTTCTCTCCGAGGCCGGTGGGGATTAGTGCCATGTAATAAGGCGAAAGATATCCTTGCTTTGATAACTGCTTAAGCAAGGGCCCAGTTTTCTTCGACAATAACCGTGATTAGCCCCCCTGACGGCGGGCTAATGCACCGAGGCCGCGCAGAGGCGTCAAGGCGTGAACCCCACCCGCTGCAGCAGATCCTGAAAGCGCGCGTCGTCACGCAGAGAATCGAAAAGCGGTTCGACTCTCAGCCAAATCAGAAAAAATGAACGGTCTTGATATGCCTTGTCCAGCCACGCGAAAGCTTGCTCTTTATCGCCCAGGCTGGCATAAACGACGGCGAACAAATACGGACTGACGTAACGCTGTTTAGACATTTGGCGCAGTTCGGCGAGAGCATGTTGTGCTTTATCGCGCTCGCCGGAGAGCGCGTAAGCATGTCCGAGCGCGGCGATGAGTTGCGGATGCCGTTCCGCTTTAGTCATTCCTTTTTGAATTGTCGCAATCGCTTGCGTGTACATTTTCTTTTGCTCGTATGCTTGCGCAAGGTAAAAGTAGGCTTCGACATAACGCGGTTCTAAGTTAATTGTCTTCTCGAGTTGCGCTATGGCTTCCGGGTATTGACGCGCATAGTAAAGAGTACTGCCAACCTCCATGCTGAACATAACCGACAGCGGATCGAGTTCTTGGGCGCGATTCGCTTCCGCCAGCCCTTCGTCGAAACGCCCCATCGCCTCCAGATAGGCAGCGTATAATTGATGCGCATCCGCATAATTAGGATTAAGCGTTTGCGCGCGCTTGAATTCCTTTTCGGTTTCTGCCCAATCCCAGTCGTAAAGTAGTCTGTCTGCGCCCATCGCCGTATGCGCTTCGGAAAGCGTATCGTCAATCGCTAACGCTTTCGCGGCATAAGCCTTCGCTTTGGGGAAATTTTCGTTCGGCGGTAAGTAGGCATTGCCCAACACGCCGTAGGACCCTGACAGCCCCTGGTAGGCCAGCGCATAGTTCGGGTCAAGTTCGATCGCCTGATTGAAGTATTCGATACCCTTTTGCAAATCTGCCAGCGTGTGCTTCTTCCACTCGTATATACCTTTGAGATACAGCTGATAGGCCTCGACGTTATCCGTGTAGTGTTTGGAAAGCTGTCGCTGGTCCGCGGTCGTCAACTTCATACGCAAGTTGGTCGTCACTTCCTGTGCGATTTCGCTTTGCACGGCCAGAACGTCGGCAAATTTACGGACATATTGCTCGCCCCAGATATGATGATTGTCTTTGGCATCGTCCAGCGAGAGGTTGAGGACAAGCTGGTCGCCGATTTGTTTGACGTTGCCCGTTAACACTGCGCGCACATTCAATTCATTGCCAATCTTTTGCGTGTCCTGCTCCCTCCCTTTGTAGCGAAAAACGGAACTGCTTGACATGACCTTCAAGCCGGACAACTGCGAAAGTTTATTTATCAAACTCTCAGTGATGCCGTCGCACAAATACTCGGCGTTCGGGTCTTGGGCGGCATTGGTCAAAGGCAAGGTAAAAGAAATTTTTGAGTTGATCCCAATCTGCCGAAGTGTTTGAGAGGGAAAGGGCAAGCGCAAGCCCGCCCAATTTTAATTCACCACCCACCTGAACCACTCAATTCACATC
>JBHEMC010000185.1:0-290 GCA_046262775.1 Pyrinomonadaceae bacterium
ATCCTAATACGAGCGGCATCGCCCGCATGGTGATGTCTGAAGTAAACGGCAACCTCTCGGTGCAAGTGTACGCGATTGGCCCAGATGGTTTGATCGACTGGGGAGTCGCGGCGGTCGATGTCTATGGCTCCACGCCGTCGTCACATGCCGGCGCTGGATTTTCATGTCTGTTCGACTTTGGCTTCGCGGAGTCGCGGCTCCAGGGCATGATTATGAAAGGTCTGCTCGTCTTAGCCGAACTGCGCACTTTCAAAGATAGCAGCAAGCGCACTGATTATTTCGTGCGCGAA
>JBHEMC010000185.1:300-4523 GCA_046262775.1 Pyrinomonadaceae bacterium
CGAATATTTTGCTCTTGAGCACAATAAGTATTAGGCCGCGCTCTAAAAAAGGCGGAAGCCAACGTGACTAGAAACCTTGAATTCAATCAAAGCCGGGATCTGGACGACGCGTTAATTGACTCGGACGTTCAAAACATGAATGCCGATAAGTTGATTGGCCGTTGGATGAATACCGATCGAAACACGCGCGGACTGCGTGAAATTACGATCGAACAGACGGGTGCGGAGTTCGGCGTCAGGGCGGCCGGAGTGGGAACGGACGGTCTCATTGACTGGGTGGCGAAGCGCGTGACGCCGCTCGCGAATCTGGAGGAGGAAGCGGGACAGCGAAGCATTACGCTGGCGGCCGATTTCGATTTTGGCTTCATGAATGCGGAAACCTACCTGCGGATAAATAAGGGTGTGCTCGTGATTGTGTTGTTCAATACTTTCAAGGACCAAAGTCAAAGAACGAACTACGTTACGCGCGAATTTTTTTATCGACGGGATTGATTCTTGAACACTGCCAAGTGTACAGATTAGCCTGGAAATGGAGTGATGACGCTGGCATTTCTCTCGACTAAGTTTGGGCAATTTACTTATTTTTCCCAGCAGGTGGGCAATCCGAGTTGGCGGGGAAAAGAGGTGCTCGACTTCGGAGGCAACATCGGCAACATCCTGCGCGATTCGGCGTCGACCATTGATCACGAACGTTACTGGTGCCTGGACGTCGTGGAAGATTCAATTGCGAAGGGCAAAATCGCTTTTCCCCGGGCACACTGGATTTTTTACAATCGCTATTGTTTTTTCTTCAATCCTCACGGAGTCCCGAATCTTCAACTTCCCGACCTGCCGCAGAGGTTTGATTACATTGTGGCCTATTCCGTATTTACGAACACAACACCGAGCGACATGCTTCAGTTAGTTAAGCAATTAGAGAACCTGTTGGCCGCCAATGGCTCATTGGCTTTTACCTTCATCGATCCTTATCATTTTTCGTGGCCGGGTGAATACCATGGGAACAACTTCAAATACCGGGTGGAGCTGGAAATAGAACGAGGCAATGTGTCCGCTCTCGACGGGCAGGATCTGATTCGAAGAGCAACTAAGGCCGATTGGTTCATGCTCGTAAATGCTACGGATTTATATATTGAGACCGAAGCTCTTCGGAAGTACGAACCGGCCCAACAAAAGACATGTCATGTCTTTCATACCGAAAAATATATGAAGATGTTGTTTCCGCATGCTAGTATTCAGCCTCCGGTCAACGACGAGATGCAGCACTGTTGCATCATCAGGAAGTCATGAGTTGGCAGACAAAGTCATTGGCGCCACACCTCTCAACTTAGTTTGATTCGAACGCGCCTTTGCATAGGTTGCGGCGTTTCGTTCACGGCGGCCAATTAAAGACTACTGAAATTGGAAAAGGACAACTCCCGTGGATTTCGTTCAACTCAAACCCGAGCAGCGACGATCCTTTGCTAAAGACGGGTTCCTGGTAGTTCCTAATGCCCTTTCCGCGGAAACAGTAGACCGCGTCGTCGCGGCGTGCGACCGGTTGGCGAAATCGTTGCTCGACAAACCAGCCCTGACCGGCCGGCCGGAATATAACCACCTTGATTTGCGGCCGGGATTACTCAAAGAAAAAGCGCTCTTCGATCTGATTGATAATGGTTCTACCGTCCCACTGGTCGTTCAGTTGCTTAGTCCCAACATACATCTGCACTCAACCACGCTCCTTTATAAGAGACCCGAATGCCCCGATGCTCCTACTTTTAGGCGTGGATGGCATCGCGATATTCGGATTCCGCGCGACCTCGGCCACGAGTCGTTGCCGCTCGTCGGTATCAAGATTTGTTACTGTCTGACAGATTTTCACCAGCCTGATAGCGGCATGACTTTGATGGTGCGCGGCAGCCACCTCAGAAGCACGCCTCTGGCTCTTCCGAAAGGAGAAGTCGATCCAGAGGACGCGGAAGTATGCGATCTCAAGATGAACGCGGGTGATGCCCTGCTCTTTGAGAACCGTATCTTTCACACCGCTACTCCAAATCGGAGTAATCGTACTTCCAAGGTGCTGATGTATGGCTACGCGTATCGCTGGATGAAGACTGAGGTATACCTCGAAGTTCCCGATAAGGGATATTTGGCCAGGGCTGATTCGGTTACTCGTCAATTGCTGGGGGAGTATCGAGACGTTGACACGCAGCCCTGGGCATTACAACGATGGGCGAAACGTCACGGCGTGCTTCCTGACACAGTGCCGTGGACCATCGAGATTTAAGCAGCCAAGGACGATTGGAATCCCGATTCAATACATCGTCCGGGCCACTTCATTATCTCTTTTGATGTTCAATCATTGCGGCACGTTCCCGTTCTGATTCTGGAGGGCGTTTGGTCCGTTTCCTCGATGCCGATTCGACAAGTATGAGGCACGATTTGAGATTCCATTGGATGCTTCCAAAGAGTGGCGAGGTCGCTCCAAATGTGCCGCAGACGCCGCAGCAGGCGGCCCGCTACCGGGTCGAGTCAACTGGCCGCAGCTCGCCCGCCGCGCGGCCTGAGATGGAAGGCTGGGTGCACTTCGCCCGGCATGCAGAGGAAGCGGGAATCGAATCGGTTTTGGTGGCGCTCAATCGTTACGAACCTGACCCACTAGTGCTTAGCTGCGCCCTCGGTCAGGCCACAAAGCAACTCAAATTTATTGCTGCGTACCGATCGGGGCTGATGCAACCGACAACTTTCGTCCAGCAGGTCAACACGCTTTCAGGTCTCATTAAGGGGCGAATCGACCTGAACATCGTGGCCGGCAGCTCCACCGCAGAACAGCACGGCTACGGTGATTTTCTTTCGCACGACGAAAGATATGCGCGCGCTGAAGAATTCCTGGCGGTCTGTAATGCCTTCTGGCAAGGAAATGGCGAGGTCGACTT
This sequence comes from Pyrinomonadaceae bacterium, assembly GCA_046262775.1. GTDB lineage: Bacteria > Acidobacteriota > Blastocatellia > Pyrinomonadales > Pyrinomonadaceae > PSRF01. The sequence goes on from JBHEMC010000185.1 coordinate 3,213, forward strand.
CGATGGCAAGTACTACCGCGTCGAACGAGGAATGCTCAACACACCATTTCTCGCGCCGGATCGAACCGCTCCCGAAATCTATGTCTCGGGCCATTCCGCGGCTTCTGAGCAGTTGGCGTATTCCCAGGGCACTTGCTGGTTGCGCGTGGCGGACACTCCTGAGAAGCTTCGACCGATAGTCACCCGCGCCCGCGAACGTGGAATCCATGTTTGTCTGAGGTTGGGCATCATATGCAGACCGACGCGGGACGAAGCAGTGAACGTCGCGCGGTCTCTGCTGCCGGAAAACAAATTGGAAAACACCACGCGGCTGAAAGATGATTCCCAAATGTACCGGGAAGGCGCGGCGGTTGGAAGTGACTCACACTGGCTGAGCCCCTCTCTTTGGGCCGGCCTGGTGCCGCATTACGGGCCGGTTTGGACTGCCCTGTTGGGCTCGCCGCAAGAACTGGCTGAAGCTTTTCTTGCCTATAAAGAAATCGGCGTCGGCGAGTTTATTATCTCAGGCTGGCCGGAGCTTGATGAGGTGAAGAGCTTTGGAGAAAACGTCCTCCCGCTAGTCAGGGAAGCTGAAGCGCGTGACCAGCGCAGCCTGGCGATAGAGTGAGGTGCTTTTATTTTTCATTTCACACCCTTCTTTCGTGAAGCAGGATGAAATGAGAAATGGACTTAGTCTGCGCTGAAAGTATATGAGCCTGCGATTTCACTGGATGCTTCCCAAGGGCGGCGAAGTAGCCATGAAGACAGCCCAGGAAACCAACCGCGTGCTTACTACCAAAAACGCGTCGCCAGCCGCGCTGCCGGACATGGAAGGCTGGGTCAAGTTCGCGCGGGGTGCTGAAGAATCGGGAATCGACGCGGTACTGCTTTCTTTCAGTCGGTACGAGCCTGACACGATTCTGATAGCTTGTGCGCTGGGACGGGCGACAACCACGCTCAAGTTTATCGTCGCGTATCGCATGGGACTGATGCAGCCGACTACTTTTGTCCAGCAGATCAATACGCTGTCTGGCCTGATCGGTGGACGGGTCGCCTTGAACATTGTTGCGGGCAGTTCGACGGCCGAGCAACACGGCTACGGCGACTTTCTGGATCACGACGAACGGTATGCTCGGGCCGAGGAATTCCTGGCAATTTGCCATTCCTTCTGGCGCGATGAAGCCGGAGTCGATTTCCAGGGTAAGTATTGTCAGATCGAAGGCGGAAAGCTTAACACGCCCTTCCTCTCACCGGATCGAACGACGCCCGAAATCTACGTATCGGGCCACTCAGATCAGGCGCAACGGTTGGCGCTCACGCGCGGTTCTAGTT
>JBHEMC010000186.1:0-4515 GCA_046262775.1 Pyrinomonadaceae bacterium
CCGGCGTTGACTGATGCGTCTTTGCGACGGTTTCTGCTCGGGGAACTTAGCGAACAGGAGCGAGAGCAGCTAGAGACTCGCTTGTTAACCGATGAGGTATTCAATGCGCGGTTAATAGATGCTGAAGAGATGTTAATCGACGACTATCTACACAATGCGTTGCCCGCTGCTGACCAGGGCCGCTTCATTGCTCAATATCGAACAACCGCCGTACAGCGGCGGAGATTGAGAATTGCCGAATCTGTTAGAGATTACGCTCTGGCAAGAGGAATTCAGTCCTCAACAACCACCCAGTCAAAGGCCAAGGCTGGCTGGTTTGGCAAACCGAAAAGCAAGTCACCGTACCTGCTTCCCATATCAGCAGTGTTGGTGCTTGTGTTGGTGCTGAGCGGCATCTGGATTATCCGACGCGTTCAAGCACCGTCGATTCGGCGAGAACATTTCGAACGCGAACTTACAGCTCTAAATGCAGGTGACAGGAATGAAATCTCTCCACGGCAGATGCAGTTAGTCACATTGCCGCCGGTGTCGTTACGGAGTGTCCAGGCTGGGGCCGATGTTTCCATTTCTGGCGATGTCAGAGTTTTCGAGCTTCATCTAATTTGGGGTCGACCAGAACACCCTGTCAGCTATCTGGCAAATCTCAAAAAAATCGGCGGGTCTGAAAGCTTCAACGTACGATTGGTCCGCGCGGAAGGCTCGAACAATGGAATCATCCCTTTCAGAATTCCTGCGTCGTTGGTGACGCCGGGACTCTACCAAATCACCCTTACCGGTGAGTCCGCCAGTAACCCTTCGGAGGAATATCAAGTCACCTTCAGACGCCAATAACGGCTTTCGTCTAAACTTTCCAACTCCTTCTGGCGTTTTTCTGCTCTGATTAGCAAAATACGACGGCCCATAGCAAGTTTTATAAGTCCAAGCAAACATGGGCGTTGCACGGCGATGTAATGTTTTTATCGTATTTGCCATAGTTGGTGAGGTGCGAACTAACCGGATTTTGTCAGCCGAAATCGGATATGAGCAGAACTCAGCAAGATATAGCCATAATTAGCAAGATCGCACATCACAACTGTCTTGAAGCATTTGTACCGGTTCGGATATAAAAAAGCTGCTCACGTACACATGGGTTAGCCGATAGATAAGTCGACAGCATTCCAGCCAACAACAGTCTTACGCGTTTTGTATTTAGCAGCAAAGCAAGCTATTCGCATGAAGAAGCTGATTCTCTTTACCGTTCTTCTCGGCTGTGTCGTCTGCGACACTGAGGCAGCCACGCCCCTTAGACTTAAGATGGTTAGAGGCAGCTTGAATACTCCATCGTCAATTGAATCGCGAACCAAATTGCACGGGCAAAGTGCGCAGACCATACGACTCACCCCGCGTGACCGGAGAGGGGCAGCTGTTCGAATCCTCTCCTTGACCAGGTTCTCGCCGCTATCATCTGATTATCCGATGCAGCGGCGAGAACCTGGTCGTGCGCCACCGCGGATCTAAACGCGTTGTCCTCAATCCACCGGCTGGTTCATCAGAACTGCAAAACCCAGACGGGATGTGCGCAACTGGATCTCCATGTGCAGATACCACTTTGGTTTTGCTTCTAGGATGATGGACAAATCTGAAGGGTAACCTATTGGGTCATGAACTATCGGCTTCAATGGACGGCCGTCAAAAGGAATCAGTTTGAGGCCCTAAACCTCTCACAACATGGACCCACGAATTGAACATGTAGTTTCCTTTATACGCGACAATTATCATCGGAAATTAACGCTTACAGAGATGGCAGGCACCGTTAATCTGTCACGGTGGCGGCTGTGTCACCTTTTCAAGCTCGCCATGGAGACTTCGCCTGAGCGCTTCCTTACGCAAATTCGCCTGGAGAAAGCTAAGTATTTATTGGAAACGGAATTCTTGAGTGTCAAGGAAGTAATGAATCAGGTTGGAATCTCGAATCCAGGCTATTTCAATCGTAGTTTCAAAGCAGCTTATGGGATGACGCCGACCGCGTGCAGAAACAATTCAACAAGGCAATGACGTCCAAAGCAAAGGCAAAGAAAAAGAAAAATCGGAAGCAGAAAACCGCGCTGGTGGTCTGCCGGGATCGGAAAGAGTTTTCGACTACGCAGACGCAATTCTGGCAACGGGTGAGGGAGGGCGTAACAGTTAAGACTGCTGATAATCCGTTGACTAGTGGATTCGTGCGCGAGCATGAAGAGTCAATGATTCTGTTGAGTAACACCGTGTTAAATCTTGTCCGTCCCAATCATATTCGGAAACCCATCATGTCTCGCCGTGTAACTCTTAATAATTAAAAGGAAATTTTCATGAATGAAAACCAGCACAAATTTGCACGCGTGCCGCCGATTGACGAGTCGCCCCATCTTCACCAAACACCGCCGGCACGAGTTCGCGCCGCCATAAGCCAACCCGCGCCCGCCCATGATCGCCGCATCGAACTAATCCTCATGCTGCTGGAAACAAATCCGCAGCGACAGTGGGAACTGGCGGGAATTGCGAAATCAGTAAATCTTTCACCCGGCCGTTTGGCCCACCTCTTCAAGAACGAGACCGGGACCTCGATTCAACAGTACCTCACTCGAATTCGACTTGCGAATGCCAGGCGTCAACTGGAATCAACTTTTCTTTCAATAAAGGAAATTGCCGCCGCGGCCGGCTTCCGCAATGTAACCCGCTTTAGCACCACCTTCAAAAATGCCGTTGGCACAACCCCAGCCGAGTATCGTAAGTCGGCTCCTAACCACTCGATACAGCGAAAACATCTTGCGATAGCAAAATCGGCAAATAGATAGCAAAAATCAAAACTGGATAGCAGGATACGATTGTAAAAAGTAGTTGATATCTACCCGTCTACGGGCTACAACGCACTCCTCAGTTTTCATTCAGTTGGATCGCTCGGGGATCGTCGAAGTTCTCCCATTTCCGATCACGCTGATTAATTGACGTCGCGGTAAGCGAATGCACTTTACTGCCGCGAAGGGCGCAGCTCGCTCAATCAACAGTTCGTAGCGTTAAGAATCGCTTTCAAACTGTACCGGGGAGGTTAGTTTTTCAGAGGTCGTTCACTCTGAGGCCCGCACCAAAGACGTTACCTGAAATTCTTCCTGCCTTATCACAAGGCTTCCCACACCGGGTTTCCGTGAAGACAATCCGCACCGATTGTTTCGCGCAAGAGCAGAACTGCGAGTCAAATAACCGAACCGATTAGTCGCTTATACCGCGACCATCTGTTTCGAATTTAACGCTCGCTCCAATTATCCACGCAAGACTTAAATTCTTCGTCTGCCGAAAGAAATGCCGATGCCTACCAACAACGATAAAGAGCAAGCGTCCGGTTCAACGCTGCGAGGCAAGTCCATCAATCCGAGAATTCGCGATCGGCGCGTTCAGATTGTGAGGGTCCTGCTGGAAGGCTCATTTCAGCGGAAATTGGGTCTGCGCGAAATGGGCCACGAGGTGAATCTTTCGCCCTGGAGACTTGCTCACCTGTTCAAATCTGAGATCGGCGTGTCGCCGCAGCGCTATCTGACCCTGGTTCGTTTGCAACGAGCGAAGGACCAGTTATCGAATAGCTTCTTATCTGTCCAGGAAATTGGCGCGGCCGTGGGCATTCCCAACCCAAGCCACTTCACTAAGAGCTTTAAAGCTGCCTACGGAATGACTCCGGTGGAATACCGGCGGACGCACCTGCGGATTGAGCTGCAAAGCGAGAAAGCATTGGCCGCGGCGGCGTCGAGTAATTATTCGTCGCAAGTGGGGCAATTCAACCTGGCCGATCAAAATTCACAGAGCAGCAAAGCTATGAATGAAGTAAGAAAGTTGGTGAGAAATGTCTAAGCAGCTCCTCTCGATCCTGCTGCTCGTCGTCTCTGCACTGGCCGTCTGCGCTCAAGCACCGGCGCCATCTTTGGCGCCGTCGCAGCAATACCGGATTGGGCCGCACGATGTCTTGAGCATCAGAGTTACCGCCGGGCATGCCATTCCTGAGCTCTCAATGGAATCAGTGGAAGTCAGCCCGTGCGGTCGCATACCGTTGGCCTCGGTACAGCAAGAGAAGCAGAACGACATTCGCGCCGCAGGACTGACCCGCTCGGAATTGTCCGCGCAGTTAGGCTCGTTCTATGCGAAGTACAAACGAAACCCTCAAGTACTGGTAACGATAAAGGAGTACAACTCTCAGCCTGTAGCCATTAACGGCGCCGTGACCAAGGCAGGGCAGTTTCAACTCAGGCGCTCAATGCGATTGCTCGAGCTGCTTCAATTCTACGCCGGCGGTCCGACTGAGAGAGCTGGCGGCAGAATACAAATCGCGCGTCTCGCCAGCTTCAATTCCTGCGACGCAGAAGGAAATGCTGAAGCCGACAATGTCGCTTTCCAGGTTTTCAAATTGTCTGAGACGTTGGCAGGTGTCGAGCCGGCGAATGTAACGGCTGCGGTGGCCTTTTCTCTTGCTCGATTCCGTAGTGGAAAAATTTACGCATGGAGAGATGACATTCC
>JBHEMC010000187.1:0-4497 GCA_046262775.1 Pyrinomonadaceae bacterium
CCTGAATCATGTTAGGCCTCCGGTGTTCATCTTGAAATCAACCGGCTTTATGTAAATGGAACAGGGGAAGCAACGCGGCAAACGCAAACAAGGGATAGGGAACACCGTCCGAGGGTACGCCCGCCAGCCGGCCAAAAAAGATTGTAAACAGAATCATCGTCAGCACGGGTTGGACCACCGCCCACGCCGCGCCCAGTATCGTTTGTTTGTAGCGGATATTGATGTCTCGCCAGGTGAGAAAAAAAAGTAGATCACGATAATCCCAGATCTCGTGAAGATTGAAATCCGCCAAACCACGAGATGGCTCGATTACGATCGTGGCTGCTGATCTTGCTTGTGTTCCGTCTACCATCAGAAATGTCGTTGCTCGTGTCAGGCGTTGCCGACAAGTTCGCCAGTTTTCCGAAAACCGCAGTTCATCAAGGCGTCGATCACTGAAAGCCCGGTTACAAAATTCTGCCCGCTTATTTGTTCGTAAACAGGATGTTGGAAATTCTGATAAATCAAATTCAGGCCGGCGGCGGCAAATTTCTCATCTTCCTGATAACCGCCGGCTCCTCCACCACAGAGATAAGCGGTTCCATTGGCCGCCTTGACGATCGAAATCAACAAGTCGGTCGCCGTGCCTTCGGTTTTTAGACTCGAGGCGAAAACTATCTTCGATACATCGATGCCAAATACCTTAACGAGGTAAAGAATGGCAGACAGGTTATAGTCCGTCAAACGAGGAGTTGGATTGCTCACCAGGCTTTCAATTGTCGGAAACACCTCAGCAAAGTGAGGCGCGCGGCCATAACTAAAGTGGATCGTCTTGAGCAGTTTATCGCGCCATGGAATCCCGTTATCAATCATCATCTCGCCATAGGTGCGCACGCCATGATAGTTTCGGTCGACCGGCATGGTTATCCACTTCGGCTTGGCGCCGACCAGCAGCTTGACGCGATTGGCCCAGGTGCCACCCTTCTTGGAAAACTGGACGTTGTCGAGGATCACGAAAACGTTGGCGCGATGAATCTTGTTGAAGAATCCCAGCCAGGGAAAGAAGGTCGGCTGGTGTATGGCGACAATGTTAGAGCCCGTCATAGTCTTCACGTAATACTCCCATGACCACGACATTTGTGTATGCGCCGCTGACATACGCTGCTTGTCGCAACGTGCCTTCGCGAACGAACCCCGTTTTTTCGTACACGGCTATCGCTCGCGAGTTATTTTCAAACACGTGCAGGTAAATACGATACAGATTCAAATCGATAAATCCGAATTGCAACAGCAGCTGAACAGCTTCTGTGCCATAGCCTTTTCCGCGATCGTCGGCCGTAAGTCTGATCTGAAGTTCGGCACTACGATGTACGGTGTTGATTCCGTGGAGTTGGCATGTGCCGATTAGCCGATCCGCTTCGATTAAGCGAATACCAAAGATGACCACATCTCTGCGCTGCTGGATCGCTTCAAACCAGGCGTTATGCTGCGATTCGTTTACCGGCTTGTAGGCAGAGTTGAAAATAACCTCCTCCCGATCATTTATCCACTGCCACATAATCGACGAATCCGCCAGAGTGAGTGGCGCAAGACCGACGTTTTCTGACTTAAGCATTTCGTCCTCCGTGGCGGACTAAGATCGCTCACAGCTTACTATATTCGGGAAAAGGGAATCAGACCTTTCAACCGTTGACTATTGACTGATCATTTTCGCCAGCAACGACTCGCTAAACTTCATCAACAGACAATCGGGCATCCCTTCAGGTAGCAGATTGCGATACAGATTGTTTTGGTTCATTTCTTTCTCTTGCTCTTTAATGAGATATGGCCAAACTGCAGCTAACACGCTCGTCATATTGTTTCCTCCGAGCACCCAAATCAGAGGATGAAAGAGCAGTTGTAGCGCATGCTCTGGGCGTGCGTCTATCAGACGAAGAAACTCGTCCGGACCATGCCGCATGTTTGAGTCTGAACGATAAGTAAGGCCCGCGGTAAACCGATTCGAATAGACATTCATCAGTCCCGCGATCTCGTCGAATGAACGCGTCTGATCCAGCAGTTCGGCGGTTGGATTGTGCCAGGAAAAAACCGGCGATATGAAGGGCAAATTGACGCGGACGAAATCAAAGTCGGATCGCAACCGTTTTTCAATCAAGTCTGATGCAGACACATCGACGACCGCGTGTAATGCCACGTGTTGGCCCAGCTCGTAGATCTCTTTGACGATCGCCTGCGATGACGCGCTCAATAAATTGTAAGCATGTGACCGCAGCAATACGAAAAAGGTCCCGGGCACGTTCATCTCAGCGTTGACCTTTGCCAACTCAAGCGCCAACGGGAGCGAATAATCAACGTCGTGTCGAAGGTAGATCGAGCCTTGCTGCGGGATCTCCTCAAGGTTGAAAGGAACAAAGGCGTAGCCGCCGTTCAGAGCCCGATCGACTAGCAAACGGTAATTGGCGAGCGAATAGGTCACAGGTGACATGCCTTTTGTTAGTTGCCTATCTAATCAGTTGTCTTAAGACTTTGATTGAACTAATGGGTCGACGAATCTTTAGTAGAGGGCGGCGGCATCAAAAGTGAGGCGGCGGCCCCAACATCACGTCGCACGATCCCTATTTCTTTCTCAGTACGTAGCAAAGATTATAACTGAACTGCCTGAAGTCAGAGCTGGGAATGAGAGCGCTTAGCAGGCTAGCCACCTCATTATGGCGAGAGTCATGTTTGGGTTGATCCGGTGCCACGACCAGCGGGTGATAGACACGCGACAAGAAAAGATAGTGACCGTAATCATGAATGGCTTCAATCGAGAAATAATTCTCAATAAACTCATCGAATTCACCGTGTCGGAAGTTCCGGTTATAGTCAACCACATTGATATTCGATAGCCTTACTTTTCGCCGCAAAGAATTTAGTTCCTCTAACTCATCCTGGAAACCCTCGGTCATCAAGAACAGTCCGCCAGTCTTCAACACTTCATGAATTCCGAGAAGGGCCTGCTGTTGATGCTTCCATTCAGGAAGATTGATAAGGCAGCGCTGAGAAATAACGCAGTCCAATTGTCTTTGCCCGGGAACTTCCTCCAGACTCAGAACCGATCCCACCATGAATTCAACGTTTGCAACAGTCGCGGATTCCTTTTTCTGGTTAGCCAGGCTTATTAAGGTGTCGGCAACATCGACTCCCCAGATGAATTTCACATGCTGTGCATATTTGAGAGTGTGGATGGCGTCACCGCAGCCAACTTCAAGGACTAGTTGATCACTTTCCAGATGTTGGACTATATAGTTTTCTTCGAGTTCGCCCAGAAATGGATCCCGACTGGTCGGCGTGACCCTCTCCGAAAGTAACAATTCCCCGCCGGCCTTCCGCCAGTGTTCACGAATCTGATTAAGGTCCACGCTTACTTTCCTCCTTCTGACTCAGAATATGAATTTGCGGAGCCACCATTCAAACGACAGAAACGACCAAATGGTCAGCCGGCGATTGACCCGACCTGAGCAGTGCTCATCCACGACGGCCGTTACGTAATCGTGAGTAAGATAGTCGTAAATTCTGGCTTTCGGATCACGTAGCAATTGGTTGATGTAATCAATGCTTTCGCCGCGAAACCAACTCGCATCCGGGGCGCTGAAACCCTGCTTGGCGCGTTCGGTTATCTCACGCGGAATCAGACGACTCATCGCCTGACGCAACACCAGCTTGCCGTCGCTTGTCTCGCGTTCGTAAAGCAGGCGCTTGCCGGCCTGGTTCTCATCGACCTGTGTCCCGCGTCCGAGATTCCGAAGTTTGTGAGCGGCGGGAATTCGCATCGCGAACTTGACCAGTTCGTCATCGAGAAACGGAACGCGTGTTTCGAGCGAGTGGGCCATGCTGAGTTTGTCCTCAACGACCAGCAATCCATGAAGGAAAGTCTTTAGCTCGAAGTAAAGCGACGCGTTGATATAATCACCGTTGCCTTCGAAGTTTCCGGGCCACCGAGCAAATACATCGTGAAAGACCTGAAATGTCGAGTGATCGCTGACTCGCTTTGCCGTCTCGCCGTTAAAGAGCTTTGACTTGTCATCATCGGGCACCAGCCGCTGCCAGAAATCGTAATAGCGATGCAGGTAGTCCTCGCGGCTGTGGCTGTTGATGCCGCGATAATATCGCCACGGATAGCCGGCAAAGAGTTCATCGCCGCCGGCGCCGGAAAGCACCACCTTGACGAACTTGCTCGCCAGCCGCGCGACGTAGTAGTTCGGATAACACTGGCCCACGCGCAAATCTTCCAGATGCCAGACGAGCTCGGGCAGCACCCATTCCATGTCGCCGGCGTGCATCACGACCTCGTAATGCTCAGACTTAAAAAGGTTCGCCATGATCTCGGCGCTGCGCCGCTCATCGAAGCCGAATCCAAGGCCCGATACCGAAGTTAAATCGAAACCTCCGGTGAAGGTTGTCAGCCGCGGCAGATGACGCACGGCCACGGAAGTGATCGAACCGGAATCCATGCCGCCCGAGAGATACGAACCGACG
>JBHEMC010000188.1:0-4342 GCA_046262775.1 Pyrinomonadaceae bacterium
CACCACCACAGCCTCGAGATTAGCTAATGAATACAAATCGAGCCCCGCAAGGTCGGAGCCGTCTGGGTAACGATGAAATGGACTATCGATGTAGGTGCCGGTGTTAGCTACCATTTCGATCTTTCCGATGTGAAATTCAGTTCCCGGAGCATAAAACTGTCTCGATTGTTCTCGTGAAAGGTAATCTGTAATCACTGGAGGCGGCAGACCCTTGTAGGTGACCATGCCGTCTTCAATCGTGTGGCAAACATCAATCAGCTCGTAGTCATGTGTCATGTCTAGTGTCCGATATATTCAATCTTTGTCGTATGTCGTTTTGAAAGCGGACTTTTCCGCCTCGCGCGGCGGGCACAACCGGGGTCCCCAGCGGGGCAGCCCCGCTGGGGTGGACGTGTGCCCTATCTGAACGGCGCCAGGATTAACGTGCACGCCAGTGCTTTAAGCGCGAGGATGCTGAGCGACGAGTCTCAATTCAAACAGCTCGGTCCGTTACAACTCTTTCTTCTTTTGCACCAACACTTGAAAATGCGCAGCCATGCCATCCGGTAAGATCATCTCGCGCGCTGCCGTGCTGAGACGAAGTCTGTCAGCCTGGCTGCCCATCTCTTGCGCTTCAATCTCCAACTGATTCAATAAGCCGGCGGCTAACAAAAACTTGTCCAGACGATCAAAATCAACGGTTTCAAATCCCAGTGCCTCGCCCAGGCGTTTCACAAAAGTCCAATTAATGGTGGTAGTGAGATCCTGTTCACCCGGGCGCGCCAGAATATTTTCCGCGAGCCTATGATTGTAAAAACTTCGCAGCGTCCCCCGAAAACGCACCGCTGACGAATACAACTCTTCAGAGTCTGCGCCATAGTCGACGGTGATGAGGTAACCCGTCTGTAGCACACTGGACACTTTCCTTACCCATGCTTCAATTTCAAGATTCACTTCCGCAATCTGACCTTCCAGAAGCGAGATTCTTCCGTGCTCAAAATAGTCGACCAAACCTGGCGTTGATGGATCGTCAACTATCCAATGAAAGTCATCGTCCGCACCCACAGTTACATAAAACTCCTGGAGCTCCCCGTCGTGCATGACGACCCGATGCACCGGGAAAGCATCCAGCAGTTCGTTTGAGAAAACGATGCCCGGATCTATTTCGACGTCGTCGAACGCCCTGAACTCCACGCTAGCTGCAGAACCGCCAAAGGGCTTTAAGCGTTCTCGCGCTAGTGCTTGCGAATATGAACCGGCTTCGTCGATAACGTAGCAAGTCGCTGCAAAGATGGAAGGGAAGGAGTTCTGAAATGTTTGGAGAACGCGGCTAGCGAAGTGTCCGTCTCCGGCGCCTACGTCGACGATGGTCCACTCTTGCGGACGACCAAGCTGATCATATAATTGGGCAAAGTAGCGAGCAAAGGTTGCCGCAAATAAGGAACTACGCTCGGGACTGGTCCGGTAATCCCCTGCTCTACCCCATTTTTTCCGGTCAGCTCGACAGTAATAACCTTCATCCTTGTCGTATAGCGCCGCCTTCATCCAATCACAAAACGTGATCGGTCCTTCGCGTTTAATTCGCTCCCGAAGTCGTTCAGCAAGCGCCGAAGGGTATGAAGCATCTGTGGAAGAAGGAAACATCCGTTGGAGGGGTTTAGTAATAAAGACAGGCGAGCGATCCACTAAATCACACTAAGTACACTAAACATTTTTTTTCGTGATACTTCGCATGCCTTCGCGGGTCGTTCTTGTTTGATGCCCGCGCCCTCGCTACCTGCGCTTGGGATCTTCCTTATCCAGCAGCCGCGTCGTGTTTTCAGTGATGCTGGGTGGCTGATATATCTCAGCAGTGTTTGGGCGAGCCCTCCAACTGGGAGCTGGATTCACGCTAGCCAGGGGCAAAGCCATATTGCGCCCAGAAGTATCTACCTGAGGAACTCCTGGCGCGGCATAACCAGCAACGTGGTCCACACTGGTCACTGGAAACGCGTCTTCCATCAATAAAGCGTAGAGGATGCGCAGCAGTCCGCCTACGAAACAAACGATTGCCGTAACGGCAATTAGAAATTCGAGCGGCTCCAGGAAGTTTACGGTGATGATAGCGACTAAGGGAACCAGAAGCAGGGTGCTGAGCATCATCAGGGCGCCCTGCCGTACTCCCTTGCTACGCGGCGAAAGCTTCATGTTCCCAGGCTGAACGGAACGCATTGGAACCTGACCGCCCGACGCCAGCACCACTGCGACACCCTCGAGCATAAAGCCGCACCTCGAGCAGAATCTCGTTGCATCGGATACTTGTTGCTGTCCACACTGTGGGCAATACATTCCGAAAACCTCGCGTCGCTGCCACGCGTGCCCGCACGGCGTAACTGCGTGGGAAACTTCGACCGGAAAAACTTGGACTAGATAATAAACCCAGGCGCACTAATACCGGAAAGAGACTTGAGTGTCACTACTGCCTGTCCCTGATATTGCGCTGCGCGAACGAGCGTTTCGAGCAGAAGTTGTACCAGCGGACGTGTTTCACCTGATGGCGTCGTGACTTGTTTTAGCAGGCAGGAGTCCTCGTCAAAACTGCTGAATGCTCGTTTGCGAGTTGATTCAACTTCGGCCAGATGCTCGATTACCTTCGCAGGCGTTGACAGGTATTCCGGCAAAGTCCATTCAAACGGATCATCCCACAGGTTCGAAGTGATGCCGCCAAAGGTCTGCTCAATTGCCGCTGCACACCTCAGCAAGCTTTCCCCAACCGGAGGCAGTGAACACCTTCCCGGGGGCTTGTTGACCGAATATAGAATTTCGTCAGGAGTGTTCTCTGTCAGCCGGCACGAACGCGCATGCAAACGCGCAAACTCTCGGTCAAGGCTTTCTACGATCTTCCGTTTGCCGAGGGTCTGCGCGTTTTGTTTGTCGTCCATACGCCGACCGAGTTTAAGACAGTGCTCTATCTATCTTTTGATCGGCGGTCACTTTCTTCCAGAACAGTGCCGTAGTTTCGACCGCCAAAGTTGAAGCCGGTATAGATGTGACCTTTGACGCCCACGCGTGCGCCCCGCGACGGGACTCCGCGCTTGGTTACTACCCAAATCCTTCCCGTCCCATCGTCGATCTCGTAAGCGCCCTGGCCAAGCGCCCCGTAGCTATCTCTCACGGTGCCCACGATTGCGACTTCCTTATTCCGGTAGCGGGCTGGGTCGGCGTTGATTTTTGAAATTGTTGTTTGACTGGGACAGGCTGTAAGCAGAATCACCGCCGCAAGTATTAGCGATGCAGATCCGAGTCTCTTTACTAAGTGCATAGCGTCTCCTTTTTTGATCTAAGTTTTATGGAGGGAGAGCGCCGCCTTAAAACAGCTGACTTTGCTTGAGGGAGAAGCGCCTGCGGCATTTAAAAGATGCCGCAGGCTGGCAAAGCGTTTTCCATCAATCTGACAAACTAATCGCCCAAACGAGTTTAACTGACAATCCCTAGTTACCAAACCACCCTATCGGCTTGCCTGAAAGGTCGACCCAAACGCTCTTCACGTGCGTGTACATTTCGAGCGCATGCTTGCCCATTTCCCTACCATAGCCTGATTGCTTAAAACCACCAAAGGGAGACGCGGCATTAAACATGTTGTAGGTATTGATCCAGATGACTCCGGCATGGATTTCTTTCGCAAAGCGATGGGCCCGGGTGATGTCCTTGGTCCAGATTCCAGCCGAGAGGCCATAGATGGTTTGGTTGGCCTGTTTGATCAGATCGTCTTCGTCCTTGAAAGTGATCACCGAAACTACCGGCCCAAAAATTTCTTCCTGCGCCACTCGCATCTGATTCTTAACATCCGCGAAAATTGTGGGCTGGAAGAAATAGCCCTTTTGAAAAGCCCCTTCAAGCTTCGGTGACACGCCGCCTGCGATTACTGTTGCGCCTTCCTGTTGCGCTACGTCGCAATATCCCTTGATCCGGTTGAGTTGCTCCTCAGATACCTGCGGGCCCATATTGGTGCCGTTGTTCATCGGATCACCCACTACAATGTTCGCCGATTTCTCTTTAAGTCGATCGATAAACTGGTCCTTGACCTTCTCTTCAACGAAGAGTCGAGAGCCGGCGCAACACACCTGACCCTGGTTGAAGAAAATTCCCATCATGGCGCCGCTGACTGCTTGTTCAATGTCAGCATCAGCAAACACGATGTTAGGCGCCTTACCGCCCAGCTCAAGCGAGACCTTAGTCAGATTGTCCGCAGCCGCTTTGGCAACCAACTTGCCGACTTCGGTCGAACCCGTAAACGCCACTTTATCAATGCCAGGATGCGCAGCCAGTGCAGCGCCGGCCGTTTCGCCGTAACCAGGCACGATGTTTACGACGCCATCCGGGA
>JBHEMC010000189.1:0-4295 GCA_046262775.1 Pyrinomonadaceae bacterium
GCGCAATAATGGTAGTTTATGTTTTGACTAGACTTAAGCGGCCTGAGTCGAGATCTGTTGGATCGCTTCAACGGTTGCCGATCGTACTTCAGCAGGCAAAGAGCGCCTGCTGCTTAGGCGCCGAAAGGCGGTTGCCACTTCGGATTCTCCACTCGACGCAAGCAACCGGATTACAGCCAATCTCACTTCAATGTTCGGATGACTTTCAATGACGCGCATTAACTGTTGTACCTCACCAGCTTTTGCGACGAGAAACAGAAGTGAAAATGCGCGATAGGAGTGCTGATGACTCGCGCTCATAAGGTTGTTGATTGCGTCAATAACCAAACCAGATCCCGCAAACGCTGCACCGAGCCGTCTTCGCTCTTCCGGTGCTGCGTCGCGCAATGCGAGGTTGAAATACGACGCAGCTCGATCAGGATCGATTTCGTAAAGCTTCCGCACCGCTCGATTGCGCACAGGCTCTGACGGGTCGCCGAGTAAATCCGCAATGTCTTGAAACGAATGGTCAATAGGCCCTGCGAATGCCGAACTCACTTGCCGCTTTTCTCGCGCGCGTCGCAGGGCTGCGTCGCGAAGTATCTCGATATCTTCGCGCCAACCTGGGTCGTCATGATGCGCATTCGATTCGAATTTTCTTTGCACGGATTGCCGACGATTTACGCGGCCGTGACCGATGCTGTTGTCAGGCGTTGCGCGGTTCTTGAGCGGCCTTGTCATAGTAGTCTGTTGCACCAACCGGCGTTTGCCGAAGTCTTCAGCCCAGGGTTACTTCAACCCTGCGAATCTCTGACGCCACTAACGATTGCGAACCGTAAAGGAGTTGGCGAATGGCGTAAGAAAAAGTTTGCCAACACTTCGGCGTTAACCTTCCGCTACGCGATGAAAACAACCCTGGAGGGAGAAATCACGCCATTGGCGAGCGAAACGGCCGGTACACTACTGCGGCGTTTCTTCCACACCAATTTCATAGACCGGCGAAGAATCAAGTTGTGAATCCAGATCCATCTCTCGTTCGTCTACAAGAGGAGAAAGGTCCACCACGTCGTGGCTCTGTCCTGCGGATGCGTACGCTGCCAACGTCAACGGAGCTCGTGAAAACGTCGGCTCTGAATCCGATGTATTCTCAGGTACCGCTTCGGCTTGCGGGCGTCGGAACAATTTGAATTTCGTCAGTATCAAACGGCTAACATTGAGACCGATGCTGTTGTCCAGGCTGCACAATTGTTCCGCAACCACTCGTTGCGAAACCCGCTCCAGCGCCTGGTGTAGCTCTTTGCCCACCGCAGCGACGTCTTCAGCGAGGATAAGTTCAAAATCCTCGCCACCACTGATTCTACGGCGTGCATGATTGTGCAGTAACAATCCTGCTTCCTTGTGTAATCGCCCAGTGGCGACGATTACGAGGTGCGCCGCTTCTGTCTCCAACTCGAGGTCAATGGCCCAACGTGCAAACGCGGGAGTCAAGTCGCCATCGCGCGTCAACATTAAGAACGACTCTCCGCAAATGTTCGCCAGCATCTGTCCGTAACCAGTACCTTCAGCCGGTCCAATGGCAATTTCTCGTTCCGGCACGCCCAATTCTCGCAGCAGATGATGCAACCTGCTGATCAACCATGAGCCGTCTTCCAGTAACGACGTAGCCAGACGGGTCGGCGCAACAACTTCTTCGACGTTTTCGTCAGCCACTGCCGAGCCACACTCGCTGCAGGTCGCATCGCTGACAGTTACAACTGCAAGCGCGTGAGCATTGGGCAACCGAAACAATGCGTGACCAGTTTTACGGCAGCTGACCTGCACTTCACGTTCCACCAATCCAGCGTCTTCCAATCGTTCGATTGAGAACTCATACGACTCGGTGCGTCCGTTCAGCAGCTTGGGTGCATAACCTTCCTGATGAGCCTGGCGCGCTGTACGCAGAAACAGGCGTGCGTTGGCATCCTCGAGTCTCGAAGCGGCGATGATGCGTGCGTTCATTGTTTCTTTGCGCAAGCTGGTGTAGAGCGAATCAGCGTCCTGCCTTGCCACAAACTTGCTAAAGCCCTGTTGCATCAAGGGAATCTCATGCTGCCATTCGGGAAAATTTTCGACGGTTTCTGACCGTTTTTCAAGTACTTCACGAACCTCATGACAGAAGGCGTCGAGCTTCCGGAATGGCTCAGCAGTTTGTGTCTCATAAATAATGCCCGCGCGAAGCACCGATGAATCATCTGCTTCATCGAACACGACAAAGAAAATGTGATCGTCAAAGGCGAACACATCACCCGGAATATACGTCTCTTGCGCCTCTGCTTCGGTCCACCCGGCGATCGAGGTTTCCATCTCCTTCACCACATCCTGGCCCGCAAGATCCGTAAAGCAGTTACGTCGCGCCGAGTGAATGAGTGGCTTAAAATTCTTTTCGCCGAGTGAGTCGAGCAGATCGATCCGCGACTGAGAATTAATCGGATATTGAAGGATATTACTTTCCAGAAATAACATATTTGAACCTCTATTCAGGTTTTATGACTCTGACTTTCACTGTCTCCTGACCGTTGACTTTGCCCGCATAACGCCGTTGACGAGCCATGCGCAATGCAAGCGCCTCGTAGTTGTCCATTCCGGGTTTGTGATTGGCGATTGAAGCCTGCTGCACCTGCCCATTTTCTATTTTCATTACAACTTCGACAGACTCAACGGCAGCAGACTCGCTCGAGCCGTCGCTAGCGTTCGCCGGTTGTCCGTCTTTAGATTTGTCCTCAACCTTTGGCGGCTTCTTTTCGTCGCGAGGTGCCGGGCGATCCGCTCGAGCTCTCGCAGATTCTGAAGACTCCCTGCGCGTTGAAACTTTCAGACTGACTGGATCATCCGCAGCGGCTTGCGTCAAGGCCGAAGCTTTTTCCGATACAGGCATGGCAGTCGCATTTGGGGGTGAGCCGCGCAATCCACTGGACAGAGCGATAACCGTCGAGATGCCGAGTGTCATTAACGCCGCCACTGCCACAAGCAGCGTAAGACGACCACGCATCCACGAGTTCGCTCCCGCATAAGCTGGAAGAGCAAGCATTTCATGAGCGGGCGGCTCAATGCTCTTGGTTTCACCGACCGCGGATGGAGGCATATTTGGTACTGGCCCTAGATGCACAGGCGCCGCGTCAATTTCCAACGCCGACTCGTCCCAACAGCCCAACAACTCTGACACAACCCTCTGGAATGAATTGTCAATCGAACGGTGCAGAGGTTTGATAAGTGGATTGAAATTGAATGAAGCGTCTGGTTGAGCCACGGCCACGCATATTGCCTGCAAACCGGTTAGGCCGTTCAGTCGCACGTCAACAACTTCGCCCTCCTGAAAATAAAAACTGGCTGGGCCAATGGCGTATTCAATCAATAGCCGGCCAGTCTTCCGCTGCCGCCGCAGAATCCCCACCAATTCTCCCAGCGCATATTCGCTCAGGCGCCCGGTTAAGACTACAAAGCGACCTTCTTGCATATAGAACTCCTTTAATTACTACGAGGTATTCAGAATCAACTTTACTGGCACAGTGGCACGAGCCGGCACATTCCCATCGTCGGCGGAGGGAACGTCCGCTGCAACTGTTTCGCCAGCGTTTGATCCTGCTTTTGGAGAACCTTGTATTCACTAATGACCGCGTTGTGCATTCCCATCTGCTGGTAGGCCAGCGCAAGAGCGTAATGAGCTTTTGGCAAATCGAAGTTGAGCGCAATCGCCTTCTTGAAGGCGTCGGCGGCTTCTCTGGGACGGCCCAAACGAAAACTGGTAAACCCTAATCCATACTGCGCCTCTACGAGTTCAGGATTCAGTTCGGTTGACTGCTGAAATGCCTTAAAGGCGTCTTTATCTTTTGGGATTCTAAGATAGGCGGTTCCGAGGCCAAGGTAAGCATCAGCCGAACCAGGCTGCAGAGCGATTGATTGCTGGTACGCCTTTATCGCCTCTAAGAGGTTGCCCTCATCCAAAAGCTGCGAACCGGTCTTGAAGAACTCGTTTGCTTCGGCAACAGTGGTGTTCGCAATCACGGTTGCGCTCTTGCTCTCATCAACAGCCGCTACGGTCAGAGGCCGCTCTTTGAATTTTGTCGAACCACCCAGGCCACGCGGTTCATCGGTTGTACGTGCAGGAATGGACGTTTTAAATGTACCGAGGTCAATGATGGCAGTCTGTGACACTGGCCCGGTGCTTAGCGCATTGGCGGCTGCTGGCTGTGGATGCGGCCGTTCAGTCAGTGGTGGCGGATTACCGACTGACTCGAGTGCGCCGACGGATATTTCCTCGGTGGTCAGTTGAACAGATC
>JBHEMC010000190.1:0-4280 GCA_046262775.1 Pyrinomonadaceae bacterium
ATGCTGGGTGGTGATGGAAATTGAGCGGGGTCGCGCTCCGCTTGACCCCTTCCTGACCTGCGAATTTGTGGGAGTTCCTGACCTGCGAATCTGTGAAAGTTCAGCGTTGCATGTGAAGGCGAATGGGCAGTAGATCTTGCAGTAAATTCTATGATCAACTGGATTTGAGTGGCCGCCACAGTAAATTATTTCGCCGAAGCTTGAAATCCAGGCAAGCTTCGGTACAGTAACCCAAGATCCCGAATCACATTAAAATTTTTTGCGATAACTTTGACATGCGAATATTTTAGAAGGAACCGGAAATGGAAGCGATTGCTAGTGCCCTCTGCAGCTTGCTCTTTTTGATCAGCGCCAGCATACAAGATCCCCAACCAGCATCTGCACTGAGGAGTCTTGTTAGCGTCGAACAGGAATTTTCCAAAACAGCGACAGACCGTGGCACACGCGACGCATTCCTCGCCTTTATCGCAGATGACGGTGTCCTGTTTCGGCCTTCCGCCGTAAACGGCAAACAATGGCTGCTCGCGCACCCCTCGACCCCAGGTGTGAAGCGAGCATTGCTTGCCTGGCAACCAAACTATGCCTCAATTGCACAAGCAGGTGATCTGGGTTTTACAACTGGGCCATGGGAATATAGAACTGATGTCAGTGATGCGAAACCTGCCGCGTATGGAACCTTCGTCACAGTGTGGAAGAAGCAGATCGACGGATCGTGGCGCTTCGTGATCGATCTCGGCATTAGCCATCCACAGTCAGCAGGGCCCCTAAAACTCTGGCGACTTGATGAAACTCCCGGTAAGTCATACCAAAAGACCGACATCGCACGAGAGCTGAAGAGCCTATCAAACTGTGAAACTCAATTAGCGACGCTTGCGCAAAAAGAGTCAGCGTCTGCCTATCAAACCTACGCGGCTCCTGACTTGCGACTTATGCGAGACGGGTCGTTGCCGTTTCTGGGGAAATCTGCAGCACTCAAAGCGGTGACTGACTCAAAAGAACAGATGACCTTTCATCAAGACGGTGGCAACGTTTCGAGTTCAGGTGATCTCGGCTACACCTATGGAACCTACGAATCGGTGCAGGCGAACAACGCGAGGGGAAACGGTAACTATCTGCACATCTGGAGAAAAACAGGCGGTGCGTGGCGAATTGTGATGGACGTCGCGAACCCGGTACAGAATTGAAACATCATGGTGTCAGAAGCAAACACTCGAGTGTTTCGCGCACCCGGTCGCGTCAATCTCATCGGCGAACACACGGACTATAACGACGGGTTCGTCATGCCCGCAGCGATCGACTTCTCAACCTGGGTGGAGGTGCGGCCGTTGGCCGAGCGTCGACTTTCGATCTATTCAGAAAATTTCGATGAGCGTGTTGAGTTCGATCTCGATTCGACAGACCCGGTAGCAAAAAGACACTGGAGCGATTACGTCGTTGGCGTCGCAGTAATTCTTGAGCGCACGGGTTATCGTTTGCGCGGAGCCAATCTGCGGATTCGAGGAGAAGTGCCAATTGGTTCCGGCCTGAGTTCATCGGCCGCAATTGAAGTGTCCACTGCCCTGGCACTGTTGGCCAATGCAAGCCTGGAGATCGATCGGATGGAGTTGGTAAAGTTGTGCCGGCGCGCGGAAAACGAATTCGTCGGCGCTCACGTTGGAATAATGGACCAGTTCATTTCTTGTTTTGGTGAAGCGAAAAAAGCACTTTTATTAGATTGTCGCTCGCTTGAATATAAACTCTTTCCCATGTCAGAAGCCGCGCGGTTAGTAGTTTGTAACACGATGGTGAAGCACGCGCTGGCAGGCGGCGAATACAATCAGCGACGGGCTGAGTGTGAACTCGGAGTTAAGCATTTCGCCAAACTGTTGCCAAACATTCGTGCCTTGCGTGATGTAAATCCGGAACAGTTGAATAAATATGGTCAAGATCTGTCTGACGTGGTTTTCCGGCGATGTCGCCACGTGATAACTGAGAACGAGCGCGTTCTAAAGGCGGGAGAAGCGTTGGAACACGACAATCTTAACGAGTTCGGATATCTCATGGACGAGTCGCACCGAAGTCTGCGTGACGATTACGAAGTGAGCTGCAAAGAACTTGATTTAATGGTGGAGTTGGCGAGAAAGGTTCCTGGTGTTTTTGGTGCTCGGATGACGGGCGGCGGCTTCGGTGGTTGTACGGTTAACCTGGTATCGGTCGATCATGTAGAAGAGGTGAAAAAAACCGTTGCAGAAGGGTATGAAAAGGCGACAAATCTCGTTCCTGAGATCTACGTCTGCGAACTCGCTAACGGAGCGGCGGAAGTTAACAGCTTCCCAGGGGGTTAAGCATTCATGAAGTTGATCATTCTCGCGGCAGGTTATGCTACGCGGCTTTATCCACTAACGTTAAATCAACCGAAGCCGCTTCTTCATGTAGCCGGCAAGCCGATGCTCGAGCATGTGCTCGATAACGTCGCGACTATCCCGGATATCACCCACGCCTACGTCGTTACGAATGCAAAATTCGTAGACCATTTCCAGAAGTGGGCTGACACGTACCGTCACCCAAAACTTAAATTTGGATTCACGATTATCGACGATGGCAGCACAGACGATTCGAATAAGCTCGGGGCCATTGGCGATACGCATCTGGTATTGACGAAATGTAACGTGAATGAAAACGTCATCGTCGTGGGTGGCGACAACCTGTTCAGTGAGGATCTCTCAGGATTTGGTGAGTACTGCAAACAGAAGAATGCCGCGGTTACGGCCGTGTATGACGTAGGCGATCTGGAAGAGATAAAGAAATACAACGCTATCGAAATTGATAAAGAGGGCCGGATTACTTTTTTTGAAGAAAAGCCAAAACACCCGAAGAGCACGTTGACCGGTATCGCTCTTTATTTTTATCCGCGCACTGTCTTACCGCTTCTCCATCAGTACATCGAGGAGGGAAACAACGCCGACCAGCCGGGACGGCTCGTGCAGTGGTTGTATCCACGCGTACCGTTCTATACATGGAAGGTACCCGGTCTGTGGTACGACGTCGGTTCGAAGGAAACGTTGGAAGAGGCGAATGAGGTGTTTTCAAAACTGAGAAAGTAATCACACGAACCTGGCGTCGCAGTGGATTCATTCAACATCAAAAACGAGCACGGGATTGAAGCCAGCATTGCAAGTTACGGTGGCAGACTCACGTCTTTACTCGTTCCCGACAGAAATAACGAGATTGCCGACGTCGTACTCGGTTACGAAACAGTATCAGAGTATGAGCAGCATGCTCAGTATTTCGGTGCGCTCATCGGTCGTTATGCAAACCGAATTGCTCAGGGAAAATTTTCCTTAAATGGAATTGAGTATGAACTTTCCTGCAACAATGGGCCGAATCACCTTCACGGTGGACCTCGCGGATTCGATAAGGTTGTTTGGCAGGCTGAGCAAACGACAATACAGGGCGATCAAGTCGTACGGCTCACGTATCTGAGCAAAGACGGCGAGGAACACTATCCGGGCAACGTGCAGGTCGATGTGCAATACATTCTCGATTCGCGTAACGAACTGCGCATTGAATACCACGCAATTAGCGATGCTGACACAATCATCAACCTGACTAACCATTCATACTTCAATTTGGCTGGTGAAGGAAACATTCTGCAGCACGAACTTTTGCTGGATGCGGAAGCTTTCACTCCAGTCGATAAGGATCTAATTCCTACGGGCGAGATACGTAACGTGGAAAACACGCCGATGGATTTTACGAACAGTACGGCCATCGGCAAACATATCAATGATGAAGATGAACAACTCGCGTTTGCTGGAGGGTACGATCACAATTTTATTTTGCGTGAAGTAGACGAACAGCTTCGATTCGCTGCGCGAGTATATGAGCCGCGAACAGGACGTTTATTGGAGGTGTTTACAACGCAACCAGCGATTCAGTTTTACTCTGGTAATTTCCTCGATGGAAGTATCACAGGTAAGGGTGGAACGATTTACCACAAACACACCGGCTTCTGTCTGGAGACGCAACATTTCCCTGACTCTCCGAATCATCCTCATTTCCCAACAACCATTCTTAGAGCTGGTGCTAACTATAGCCAAACTGCAGTGTTCCGGTTCTCTTGCGAGTAGTCAGGGTGAATAACAATGAAAGTTGGGCGGTCACGCTGCGCTTGACCCCTTCCTTCTCAGAAACTTCAGCAGATTGGGCGACTGAAAAGTTTCTTTTACATGCGCTCGTCATTTCGACGAGATGTAACCACTGACCTGAGAATTTGTGCATCTTTATTAATGCAGGTGAGG
>JBHEMC010000191.1:0-4265 GCA_046262775.1 Pyrinomonadaceae bacterium
GTAGGGCTGTTTAGGCAACGCCGGATGAAGTCGGATCGGTTGGCGCTCTCTTGATGGGACAGGATGGCGCGTTCATCACCGGCAGCGACTTTCTTATGGACGGCGGAGTCACCGCTTCCTATTGGTTCGGCGAACTCGCTCCGCAGTGACGCCGAACAAATCGTTTGCGACGGATTAATATGAGTCGGGAATCCCAGTTCCGAACGCCATTCAAATTCAAATTGGCGTCGCTCTTGGAGCGGGCACAACATCTACCCGCCAAAATCGATGGCGTCTCGATTCGACTGCCTTTTGTAAACGTGACCGTGAAACCCGACAACGTGGAACGCAAGGTCGCTCGTGAAATCGTAATCCGCCTGGCGGACCGACGCGTTCTTAACTCTTTCGAATGCTGCGATGGCTGCATTGAAAGCGCCCTCAAATCGCTTCAAGAAATCCGATCTATACTTGTTGACAAACAGGTCGAATTGTCTGACCGCACGGATGGCTCGTTGTACCTAATGCTCGAAATTATGCTTGAAGGCTTGCGCCAGTTCTTTACTTTCGAGCAACGCTTGAACAGCGAATCCGATGGTCGCCACAAACACTATTCGGATCGTGAAATATATTTTGCGGCGCTTGAGATGTTGCGTGCTCATCTCTATCGCTCTCTTTCGCAGGTTGCATCAATCGCTGGCGTTGATATCCCGAAAGTCTCGGAACACATGCGGTACGACACGGCTTGGCGACTCGACGCTTACGAAAGGCCCGCTCTTCCGCCGATCACTGGCTCATAACGAACGCCGCCGAACAAATCGTCAGACTGCCGTTGGGTTGCTGATATGGATTCTGACCGAAGCATCAAGCGGCGCGCAGGATGCCTTCCAGACTCCCATTAACGAAACGCTCACTTTAAGATTAACGTTCTTCATTCTAGCCTACCGTATCCCACATCAAAGCCTATTAAGCCAGAAGACTCGCAGCCCAATGGCCTCGGTATCGCAGCACTCATCTCGCACCTTAACTTGAATGAGGGCCGAGTAGGTGCTTCGCACCTGAGATTTTTTTCCAGCGAACCCGCAGTTTTGGAAATTTTGCGAGGATTTTACGAACTACGACTTCGCGCTAACTTGACGTGCATGATCCATGCCAAAACCAAGGGTGACCTGTTGTGTCTTCCGCATGGACTACTCCTGCACTCTACATCTTTGTTCGAGCAAGCCAACTCTCTGATTGCGTTTTCGAGACTACCATTTTTCAATGGGTTCAGCTCTTCCACTTGTAAAGCCGCCCAGCGCAACAGCGCAACGAGTCAGCTTCGGGAGCGCTAAGGTTCAGAATTTCATGTTGTTCTATAAGGTTTTTTTACAAGCAAGAACAACGCCTCTAAAATTCGGACTTATCAGGCAAGATTCTGCCTGATGTTCTAATAATTTAATCCGCGCTTGGTGTTCAACCTTGCGACGCTCATAATGTTGGCGTCTTACCGCTTGTTCCCTCCGCAGTCGTTCTCATTCCGCTCGTTTCAATCTTTGATGGCGTTTACCAGCAGGAACGAGCCTTACCTGTGAACTTCAGATTGCAACCGTTGTCCGTCTGAGCGATGAATGATGGCGAAAGAAACACAAAAACAAGAAGCAGCGGAGGAAGCCTGCGCATGGGGAAGCTCCTGAACCGAAGAGGATCGGTTAAATGCACAATTTAGAATAAAAGCAGACCGCTACGTCAATGATATGGATGCGCCCGAGGTTGAGACGTCCAGATACGAGGCTCTAAAAGTGTAGCAACGCAGGCGATGGTCAACGCCATCGGAGAATCGTTCCGATCCCACGTCGTTAGTTAAAGCAGACGACGAGAACTAATATACGCTTCATCAAAGACGCACGCGTCTCTTTCACTAGGTGCTCCCGAGAGTCACGTTCGTCACGTCACGCAATAGGAATTACATAACCGGCGGTTCCGATGAATCCTAGGGATCGAGCGCTACGCATGATCACTCGCGTCACGTTTGTCGTTGGCTATACAACGACGAATGCAAAGTTGGGTGGGCATGATAAAGGTTTTGCAGTCCAGTTGGCCCACCCGTCACAGCCGACTACACGCGGCTACAACCTTTAAATTAGAGCCATTTCTGACTGTTCTGTGTCGCCTGTAACCGTCTGTAGCCGCACAGAGTCGCTACATTATTCGCTACACGCTGAAGTTGGCCCATCAGATTACTCTTTTTTAGCTACTCGAATCAGCAACATGTTTTCCTGAGTCGAGATCGCGCTTCAATCGTTTGAGCGCCGTTTTAAGCTCAGTGGCACTCTGATATCGCAGGTCGCGGTCCTTCTCCAGGGCCTGCCCAATAATGCGGCCGAGCTCCGGCGGCAGCGACGGATTGACCTGATACAAAGGCGTGGGCTCTCGATTGAGGATGGCGTCGAACACTACCGCCGACGTCTCTCCCTGGAAGGGGAGTGCTCCAGTCGCCATCTGATAAAAGACAGTGCCGATTGAAAAAATATCCGTGCGCGCGTCTGTGATTTGCCCTCGTGCCTGCTCGGGCGACATGTACGACACAGTACCGAGCGTGGAACCTGCCTCGGTCAGGTCTTTGTGCTGCACCGCTGTCGGTAGTTCTGAGTCGCCCTTGGCGGTCATTGCCAGGCGATCCATTTTGTCGATCTTGGCAAGACCGAAGTCGAGGATCTTTGCCTGACCGCGTGAAGTCACGAAGATGTTTGCGGGTTTCAGATCGCGATGCACGATCCCTTTGGAGTGTGCCGACTCGAGGGCGTCCGCGATCTGCACGCCCAGTTTGAGAACGGAATCGATGTCGAGCGGACCGCGACGAATGAGATCGGCAAGCGACTCGCCGTCGAGCAACTCCATGACGATGAAATGCTCCGACTCGCATTGCTCGATGCCGTGAATCGTGCAGATGTTCGGATGATTGAGTGACGACGCCGCGCGCGCTTCTCGTTGAAAGCGCTGCAGCAGACTCTCGTCGCCGGCCATGGCGGGAGTCAGGAACTTCAGGGCAACGCGACGACCCAAGTTGGTATCTTCAGCTTCATACACGACCCCCATCCCACCCTCGCCAAGTTGCGAAGTGATCTGATAGTGCAAGATGTTCCTGCCAAGCATCGGGGTTTTCCTGGACTGTGGGCTCTGTCTGCTGCTTCTGTTTTCTGAATTCTGTTTTCTGAATTCTGGGTTGTTGTGTGCGGGGATAGTAGTATAGCCGCGTAACGGTATCAAGCAACTTTGCAATGTTGGAAGTTATGTGCAACTTCGCCACCCACGCCACAGTACCTTGAGTCAACATCGCTTGAACAAATTATTGAATACCAAAAGCACCCTGACTCAAAGCACACATTCCTTGACTTACGGGAATGGATGAATGAAATCGTGAGGGCCAAACTTACGGCGATCGAAGTCGAGCAGAAACTGGAATATATTAGGAGTCAGTACGAGCGACACCTAGCTCTCCACAAGATTAAAACCAACACTGGAACACTAGAATCCATTGTAGTAACAGGAAGTGAAATCTTAGAGGATTTGGTGCATTTTAAATTCAGCAAAGTTGCCAAGGCCATGTTCTCACTCAAGCATAGGCGAATAGAAATGTTGGAAGCCGAATTGACTTCAGCTGGTAGTGAAGTTGCATATATTATTAAAGCTAAGGAACAGTTTTCGTAGTGGAATGCTGAACGCTGCTGTAGTAAAAAATGTAGTAAACACCTGCATTCACAGAAGGACATAGAAGAACACGTCGATTGGCTAAAGTATTGTCTTTGTACCTCCTTGGCCTTCTGTGTTCTTCAGTGCATTCCACGAGAAAATTTCTGCAAAACCTTTATTCATCGGTTCGATTCCGATCGCCGCCAATCCTTGCAATAACTTACAAGAAATTCACGATCGACATTTCGGGAAAAACGTCGATTTGTGTGCCAAATGCGTGCCACTTTTTGCCCTTTGCAGTCTTCACTAGCATCCACCTATTGCTTGAGACCACCCATTGCAAAAATTCGCAGGTCAGTGGTTACATCTCGTCAAAATGACGAGCGCACAGGTAAAAGAAACTTTTCAGTTGCCCAATCTGCTGAAGTTTCTGAGACGCAGGGGTCAAGCGCAGCGCGACCCCGCCCAAGCTTGACTAAAGCCTGTGCAATTTTCACTTAAATTCCTGACTGTGGAATTTTGTATAAGTTGAGTGGTTCAGGTGATGCTGGGTGGTTGATGGAAATTGGGCGGGGTCGCGCTCCGCTTGACCCCTTCCTGACTGTCGAATTTGTAGG
>JBHEMC010000192.1:0-4207 GCA_046262775.1 Pyrinomonadaceae bacterium
TTTAAATCCACTCCGTTGAAGCTGCCGGCTCCTGTTCTGCGCATGCTCATTGAGCGAACGATTTTCGCGATCACGCAGGAGGAGTCCCGTTACACGCTTTCCGGCGCGAAGTTCATCATGGATGACACCGGAGCGAAGATGGTTACGACCGATGGCCACCGGCTGGCTTACGTCGAGCGAAAAGGAGTTTCCAAAGACGGGAGCGACGCGATTGACACGCTAATTCCGCGAAAAACCCTAGCAGAATTAACAAAACTCACGGCTGGCTTTGAAGGTGAAATCAGTCTGGGCCTCGACAATAATCACATCTTTTTTGAAGTCGGCCCGCGGCTATTGGTTTCGCGGATGCTGTACGGGCAGTTTCCCAATTACGACATGGTGATGCCGAAGAATAACGACAAGTCCGTGCAGTTTGACTGTGGTTTGTTAAATTCAGCGGTCAGGCGTGTGGCGCTTATGTCGGACGAACGTTCACACGCGATTCGTTTCCACCTCGAGCCGAACCAGTTAGTGATCAGTTCACAGAATGCTGAGGAAGGTGAGGCAAGCGAAACGATTCAGGCAGACTACAGCGGCGAGGAAACAGACATCGGTTTCAACGCTCAGTACCTTCTGGAATTTTTGAACGTGATTGGCGATGGCGCAGTCGCCTTTGAATTCAAGGATGGTAACTCGCAAGCGCAGCTTCGTCCGGCTGAAGGCGGGGACTACGATTACAAATACGTGGTCATGCCAATGCGTTTGTGATTGAGTCCTAAACGACGGTCATGGTTGTAGCGAGGAATTAAAGTTCTATCCTAGGAATTAAAGTCCTAAACTAGCTGATAACAAATCTGAAAGAGGCTGTTAAGCTTAGACTGCCTCGGTACTCCCCAGTTTGTCTTTATTAGCATATTTCGGCTAGTCATTTGTTTTGTGGAGGTTATTAAAAGTATCGTAGCTAACTTGCAAACCTGTTGGCATAAGAAGCGCAGAAGCAGATGGTTCTCCCATGACGACCGCCAGTGGTTCAATTACCACAGTATTTGTATCCTCCTTGTGGACCATCTTAATGACAGCCCCGTCGAGAAGAGGATCGTTATAGAATTCAACTTGCGGAGTGTTAATGGCATTCGTAACAAATACTTGATGGCCAAGAACCGTCTCGGTTCTCAAAAAGCCGTGTTGCTGAAATCCCTCAGCCGTCAAAACAGGGCTAGGTTGATCGTAAGATGATAGGAAACTAAGGTTATTGTCAGCATTTCGTAGCGCGAACACCCCTTGGCCGACAATTCCAAAGGTATTGACTACCATTCCTCCATCATACTCCTTCACGTCGTGCCAGTTACCATTGGTGGAAACGTACCGAGTCTCGACGAAAATCCGCCGCGAGGTGCCGTTCTGATCGTATTGCTTGCCTTCCGATGTCAGAGTGTACCCTGACCGGCTATGTTCTGTTATTCTGCGAAAGGCCGACCGAGCCGCGATTCCAGCAACAAACAAACAAATTAGAATTAAGCCAAAAGCCCACGTCGTTCTTCTTTTCATCTCTACACCTTTTTTCATTAATGCAATTGTTGCTCAACAAGCGCTATAGGAATCCTCCTACTGCCCACTCTGTCCACCGCAGATTCCGAAACAGATTTCGGAAAAGCCTTGACTGTATGGATCATTAAGGCAAGGACCGGATTCGTCATAACAGCATGGCAACTGATTACCGCAGGAACCGCAACCACTATACATGCAGTATTGGCCCTGACTCAGTAACTACATTGAGGCTGAATACGTTGGCACGGATAGACTGATGCTGCTGCGAAGCCGCTAGCCAAGGCGACCACAGCCAATGCGCTCTTAATCATCTTACGTTTCATGAGAGGCTCCCTCGTAGAGTGAGTTTGCAGTAGGCTAACTCCCGACATTCCACCTTGTCAAGACTCTCAATACTCAAATAACGATTCAGAAATCATCAGTTTGCGGGGACAATAGTGAAGCATCTTCGGAGGTAACGCTCCTCAAAGAGGAACTGTTGGCAGACGACTATCGCTCGCAGGTCGTGCTAAAGGGGTTTGCTTCCTGCTCATGCTAAAATCTCTCGATGATCCTCGACTTCGTTGAAGTAGATAATTTCCGAAACCTTAGCGGAAAAATCTCATGGGGTCCCGGCTTAAATATCATTCATGGCAATAACGGCCAGGGTAAGACAAACTGGCTCGAGGCCATTCATCTCCTCTCCAGAACAAAGTCCTTTCGTACTCAACGTCTTCAAGAAACGATTCGGTTTGGACAAGACACTGCTTCTGTCGCTGGTCGCGTTTCGAGTGGCGCTGATCTTCAGCGCGACCTGCGAGTAGCGCTGAAGGAAAACACCAAGTCGATCGCAGTCAATGGCAAGCGCGAACAACTAACCAGGTACCTGGGCCAGTTGCAGGTCTTTTCGTTTACGGCGGATCAGCTTGAGGTGGTACGTGGGATGCCGGAAGCACGACGGCATTTCATCGATCGTGGCGTAGCCTCATTGCGGCCCGCTTACGTGCGCACAGTTTCTGACTACAACCGAGTCATCAAACAAAAGAACCGCATTCTTCAGGACAACCTCGAGCACGACCGCAGCTTCGCGGAATTGCAGGATCTGCTGGAGCCCTGGAACCAACAACTGATCCAGTTGGCCGCGGAAATTCATGACTCCCGCATTGATTACACTGAACGTTTGAACGCGGAGCTCGAACGGTCGTTATTCGAGCCGGCTGAGCTTCAGATTCGCTATTCATCGTCACTGGACGGAAAGGGTGACTTAAGTGATTACCGGGCGCTCCTGAGCGAACGGCTCCAACTTAGATTGCCTGCGGAAGCGGCCGCCGGGCGAGCTCTATTAGGTCCTCATCGAGACGATTTAGCGGTGCATCTGGCAGGCCGGGAATTGCGCGTTTTTGGCAGCTCTGGACAGCAACGTAGCGCCTTGCTGCTCTTAGACTTAGCGGCGATTTCAGTGTATAATTCGTGGCATGATGATCGCCCACTTTTTCTGGTCGACGATGTCGACGCTGAGCTGGACGAAAATCGGATAAGACGTCTTTTGGAATACCTTGAAGGTCGCACGCAGACATTCATCACCACCTCGAAACGAAGTCACGTTGAAGGGTTCATTTCCAGAGCAAACGTTTACGAGATCGTTGCGGGCCAGACAGTGCCGCCGGACTTGAATCGGAGCACTTTCTCGGCAGTTGCGGCCAAGGACTGAGTTTGAGTTGACCGAGAAAATCAGGACACGTGGCTTGCGATGGATGAAGGCGACCAAATCGATTTAGTGAAGAGTACGAAGGAGAAGCAATTGTCTACAGCAGGAACTATTACGGGCAAGAAAAGCCAGGCTTACGATTCATCCTCAATTGCCGTTTTGGAAGGACGCGAAGCAGTGCGCAAGCGTCCGGCGATGTACATCGGATCAACCGGCGAATTGGGTTTGCATCACCTTGTTTACGAAGTCGTCGACAACTCGATTGACGAAGCGCTGGCCGGGTATTGCGATACGGTCGAAGTCAATATTCATCTTGATAACTCGATAACAGTTATCGACAACGGTCGTGGGATTCCAGTCGACTTGATGAAGAAGGAAAAGAAGTCGGCTGCAGAAGTAGTCATGACCAAGCTGCACGCCGGTGGAAAATTCGATTCCAACGCTTACAAAGTTTCCGGTGGTTTGCACGGTGTCGGTGTGTCCTGCGTCAACTTCCTTTCCGAGACATTGCGTCTGGAAATTTGGCGAGACAACAAAACCTACGAGCAAGAATACGTTCGCGGCATCGCCGTGGCGCCGCTGGCACAATCGGGAAAGACAAAGCGACGCGGCACCAAGATCACGTTTAAGCCGGACAGCCAAATTTTCGATCACACAGTTTTTAGCTTCGACAAACTGTCAGAGCGGTTGCGAGAAAAAGCGTTTCTCAACAAAGGCATTCGCATCACCATCAAGGACGAACGCGAACAGCCCGAGCGGTCGCACGAGTTTTACTACAAAGGCGGCATCGCTGAGTTTGTCAAACATCTCAACAAGAACAAGTCCACGCTGCACGACAAGCCTCTTTATTTTGAGAAGGAAGGCGACGCGCTTTCAATCGAAGTCGCCATTCAGTATAACGACGGCTACGACGAGAAGGTGTACTCGTTCGCGAATAACATCAACACAGTCGATGGCGGCACACACCTCTCGGGTTTTCGCTCGGCGTTTACC
>JBHEMC010000193.1:0-4206 GCA_046262775.1 Pyrinomonadaceae bacterium
ATCATATGGGGTATTGGCCCACATCTATTCGTCCCATTCTTATGAAGTTTACACTCCGAAAAGCTTCATCCTTCACGCGGCGTTGCTGGGTCAGGCTTTCGCCCATTGCCCAAAATTCCCGACTGCTGCCTCCCGTAGGAGTCTGGCCCGTGTGTCAGTGCCAGTGTGGCCGACCGCCCTCTCAGGCCGGCTACGGATCGTCGCCTTGGTAGGCCGTTACCCTGCCAACTAGCTAATCCGCCGCGGGCTCCTCTTCAGGCGCGAGGTCTTGCGATCCCCCGCTTTAACAACTGTCACCATTAGGTGCCGCTGCATTATGCGGTATTAGCAGTCGTTTCCGACTGTTATTCCCCACCCGAAGGTAGATTACCCACGTGTTACTCACCCGGACGCCACTCTACTTATCCCCCGAAGGGGACTTTCGCGTTCGACTTGCATGTCTGAGGCACGCCGCCAGCGTTGATTCTGAGCCAGGATCAAACTCTCGTTATTAGTTGGTTCCTAGCAACATTATCTTACTGGTGTTGTTCGTATTGAGGCGGGACAAGTCCCGCCTTTATCAGTCTCGATAATGACTCTTCTTCAGAGTTTTGCGCGAACTTTATCGTTCACGTTTTGACTCTCAAAGGTCTAATTGAGACGGACACGCTCTATCTAGTTTTCAAAGATCGAATTGTTTTGGATTCGAGCTTTCGCTCTTTGCCACGAACCTGAAGGCTCGCTATTGATCCAAGCTTGGATGGGTTAGGAACTTCTTCGAGTTGCCTTTATGAGGAAATTATCCTCCCAAGCAAACGCGCATTCTAACGAACGACTTCTGCGGTGTCAAGCGCGGGCGCGAAGTTTTTTAGCGCTAACTTCGTTGCGGTCCGAAGCGAGAGAACAGTCGTCTCTACTGACGTGCTCAAATTGGAGAGTCCGAGCGTGGTTCGGCGTCCTGATCGGGCGGCATCGGCAAAGATGGCTATCCGTGCTACTCCTATTGCAATATCTCTTCCAATAGTGCTGCCAGACGCCAACCGCCCTTGTGTATTTCCTCTTTCACCGTCGCGGCTGCCCACTTCGTGTAGAGCTTAACACCGGCTTGTTTCTTCTCCATGATTCGACCGCTCTTAATGTCGGAGCCCGGAGCAGAGCCCGGCGTAATCTTAACGTTCGAAAATTCCAGACGCGTGTGAGCTTCGCGCGCCGTCGGAATGATTTCGTTAGCCATCTGTTCAGCCCAACTATCGACTGGGCCAGTCAATTTCCAATTGACGGGTTCATTCGCAGCCAGCTTCTTAGCAACGGTTGAGTCAGCCGACGATCCAAACGCGTTGTTGACGGTTTGGCTGTCCCAATACGAGTGAAACTTTCCCATCGATTTCGATTTGCCGGCTATCAGCGTAAACAGCGTCAGTTTGTTTCCGCCTTGATCAGCAAAGCCCGGACTCGATGCCAATGGCTCGAACGGATTTCCTTGCGCATCGAAGTACTCCGCGCCGACGTGCAGCGGCTGGTGAATATCTCCGAGATAGTGCACGAGCAAAATCAACGCTACTGGCTTCGTAATCGCTCTGGAATTGTTTTCCGGCTCGTCGCCTCGGAGCACACGAATGCAGAATGGAATCATGTGAACGATGTCGAACTCAGACCGTCCAATATCGCCAGGCGAATATTGCTCATTGCCGAAGACCGGAACATCGGTGTAGTGAAATTCGTGATGCGAAGGATGTGCGCTCGACGCGTTGTCTGTGACGAAGGCGCGCAACTGCGTCTCTAAGCTCGCGTGACCGGGCAGATGAAAACCGTTTGGATTGTGATCCAAGCCCTTGATCTCATCAGGGATCGTAGCAACTCTCTGCAGAGTCAATCCGTCAAGGAGCTGAGCGATCTTCGCCTTTAGTGTTGCGTTATGTGCGACGCGTCGGTCTGCGATCGCGCCAACCAAACCGTGACCTCGAGGTCCGTAACTCAGACCCGTCGCGGCAAGCAGATTGAGAGTTAATACGACGCCAAGAATCTTCTTCATGTGGTTTTCTTCCCGCCGAGAAAGACATCGTCGGCGATTGAGGGAAGTCTCCTTTCGCGATAGAACGTGTGAAGTTAAAAAGCCGTCGCGCCTGGCAAGTCGCCCAGCCCGCTGGTATTGGGATTAAACCGCGCAGAGACTACTCCCTTGCAATCATCCCGTCAATACGATTTGGCTAGACGGACAAAAGCCAATTAGATGTGCCAGTTAGAAGGCTTTCCCTGGAAGGTAGCGTGGCCAGGCAGAGGGTCGGGATGGGATTTTCTTTATTTTTTCTTGACTGCTTTAATCTCAGCGGGCGGGTTTACGCGCATCACGCCGTGTTCGTCGCGATACAGACTGAACGTCATGTCTTTGACCTGGCCGGCCTCATCTTTGATGCGAACTGTAAAAGTCCGATTCGCGCCGCGACCTTCAACGCGCAACGGCAGATAGCCTTCGACATCGGGGCTGCGGTAAGCCGTATAGTGATCCTGATCGTGCTTTTCGTAGCCAAGCACATAAATGCGATCGAAATCAGGCTCGCCGATTTTGTGCGGGTCCTTCGACGAAGCCTTCTCCAGAATTACCCAGCTCCCAGGCCGAGACGTCTTGGCTACGTCCTTTGACTGAGTAGCGACCGATTCATCGCTGATGTCTTCGTCCAATCGACGCCATGCGACGAACTCCCTGCCCGTCCGGTAATAAATAATGTCACTGGGAACCGTTAGCTCAACTTGTTTGCCAAAAATCCAACCTTCTGGCGCCGGCGAGATTGAAGGCGAGAGGCGAACCTTGTACCAAAGCTCTGTCGTCTCCTGCTCTTCAGGATTTTCGTCGTCTTGATTCTGAACCTTCTTGTTGCTGCTGGCTGAGGTCCCTGGCTTCGGAGCGGTATCGCTCTCGCTCGATTCCGCTTCCTTAAGTTTCGGCACTCGCGTCCATCCGATGATTTCAAAACTCGATCCACTGTCGAGCCTCATCATGATGTTGTCGTCTTTGCTGCGATCCGGTGTGAGCCTGAGATTAGAGCTCGCGTGTAACTGACCCGTGCCCTGCGGTTGAATATTCTTATCTTCTTCCGAAAGCTTGCGCGACTTCTCAAGGACATCATCCGGCATGATGTTGCGGGCTTCAATCCAGCCTTCGGTCTTATCCACATCGCGCGCGCGAACTCGGTACCACAATTCCTTTTTTGTGTTGTCCGAAGGATCTGGAACGTCCAACGTATCCAGAATGTCGAGCGAGTCGCCGCGATTAACTTCCAGCAAATCTGCGGCAACGACGGCGGTCGAGCTTCTTATTTGCGCAGTTCTGGAAACGACCACACCCGAACTTCCGGTTCGAGCAATAGCGCTGCATCCCGCCAAAAGCGCAACCAAACTTAGAAGCGCAGCAATTTGTATCGCCTTTGTATCGATCAATGAATGCATCCTGCTCAACCTTACCTTCGCACAACCACTGAAGTCATCGCTTGCGCAGCTCATTGTAACCCAACTGCTTCAGCAAATCGCGCTGCCGGCCCGTCAAATGCTCGCCCACAAACACATGGGTTCGCAATCCCCGCGTTTCAACCGTCAAGCCGAATGGAGCCAACTCATTTTGCAGGTCGATTGTTGCGGGATTAATCACGAAACGATCTACAAAGTCCGATCCCGGCAGTTCAGCATGCAAAGCCGAGAGAACCGCAGCATTTCCATCAGACTCGCCGGCCGAATTTCCTCGATTGCCATTGAATAGCTTCCGATAAACGTCATCAAGCGAACGCTTTCCTTTGCTTTGTGATCGCAGCTTCAAATCATAAAGAAAGGCGACGACCATCGCTTTCGAATAAACCGCGTTCGCACCAGTCGTCCATCTGCGCTTTGATGCTTCGAGCAACGAAAGGCTTTGCCTTCGTAAAACCAATCGTAATCTCCTTTGAGCGCAAGGCCGTTCGGAATCCAAAGATGAAATAGTTCATGAGTCAGCGCCAGGCCAAGCTGCGAGAGCGCGCCAACTTTCGATGGCACTCTTCCCATGAGCAATGTCACGGTGCAGCCGCGCGTCTGCGCACTCCACTTGTTAGGCGCAACGCTTTGCGGAAAAGAGAGCAGCGCAAGCTGAGACTTCGCGCAAGGAATTTCGCCGGCGACTTTCGCGTGCGCCTCTAGAATTTTCAAAACTGATTCGATCGCGTCGACGTCGGTAAACGCCCATTCGCTGCCGTTAACAAG
>JBHEMC010000194.1:0-4168 GCA_046262775.1 Pyrinomonadaceae bacterium
GGAGTGGCAACGCTGCCGCAGGGAGTAGAGATGGTAATGCCGGGCGACAACGTGGCGATGGACATCGAGTTAATCACCCCCATTGCCATGGAGAAAGGATTGCGCTTCGCGATTCGCGAAGGCGGTCGCACCGTAGGCGCCGGCACAATTTCAGAAGTGATCGAATAGTCAATGGTCCGTTGTCCGTAGTGAGTTGTTGCTACGAACGATCGAGCCACTGACAAAGGACAATGGATTGGGCACACAGTTATGAACGAAAAAATCAGAATCCGCCTGAAGGCTTACGATCATCGAGTTTTGGACCAATCGACTACTGAAATCGTCGATACGGCCAAACGAACAGGTGCGAGAGTTGCCGGACCGATTCCTTTACCGACCGTGAAGAACAAGTGGACCGTACTCCGTTCACCACACGTCGATAAGAAATCGCGAGAGCAGTTTGAAATTCGCACTCACAAGCGTCTTATGGACATTCTCGATCCGACGCCGCAGACGGTTGACGCACTGATGAAGCTGGATCTCCCGGCCGGAGTCGATGTCGAGATCAAAGCGTTCGGAAGGCAGTAAGGCATTGCCGATTTCCGCTTTCCAGTTGCCGATGGAGAAAGCGAATGAGTTTCGGCAAAAGCAGACAATCGGCAAATTGGCAGTCGGAAATTGACAATGATTAACGGAATCATCGGAAGAAAAATCGGCATGACGCAAATCTTTGCGCCTGACGGAACTGTGACACCCGTGACCGTCATCAGGGCTGGACCATGCGTCGTCGTACAAAAGAAGTCGGCCGCTGGCCCGGACGGTTACGATGCTGTGCAGGTTGGCCTCGTAGATGAGAAGCCGCCCAAGCTAAAGAACGTCACCAAGCCAATGCGCGGGCACTTTGAGAAAACAGGTGGCGGTATTCCGCCAACGCACATTCTTAAAGAGTTTCGTCTCCTGAAGTCGGATAACTCTCTCAATGTTGGTGACAAGATATTGGTGGATCAGTTTTCGGATGGCGAAATGGTCGACGTGATCGGTAAATCAAAAGGACGCGGCTTTGCCGGAACTGTAAAGCGACATCATTTCAACCGCGGTCCCGAGTCGCACGGTTCAATGAATGTGCGTGCGCCAGGCTCCATCGGCGCTTCCGCATATCCGTCACGAGTCATCAAAGGCAATCGATCGTCCGGACATATGGGCGACGCGCGAATCACCGTCAAAGGATTGACCGTCGCTCGCGTGGACGCAGAAAACAATTTACTGATGATCCGCGGCGCGGTGCCTGGCGCGAACGGCACTGTGGTGGTTGTTCGCAAAGTAGCTAACAACGACAACAAATAGAAGTAACGCTGACAGAAACATCTAAGGACAAAGTCGGAGTCGGTTATGCCCACAGTTAAGGTGCGCAATTTAAAGAACGAAGAGGTTGGCGACATTGAATTGTCGGACGCGGTTTTTGGCGCGCCTCTAAACGAAGGACTAATACACGCGGCGGTAAAAAACTTCATGGCGAATGCACGGCAAGGCACCTCCGCCACGAAGACGCGCGGCGATGTTTCCGGCGCCGGACGCAAGCTGTGGAAGCAGAAGGGCACCGGCCGCGCACGCATTGCGTCGCTGCGATCGCCTTTGTGGAAAGGTGGGGGCAATGTTCATGGGCCGCAGCCTCGTGATTGGTCCTACAGCATGCCCCGGAAGATGCGACACGGCGCATTGCGATCTGCGCTTTCCGAGCGGGTTCGTGAAGGCAATGTGATTGTTGTTGATGGCTGGGCGCTCGACAAACCCAAGACTAAGGAATTTTCAGCATCGTTGGGGAACCTGGGTCTCGCCGGCAAAACTTTAATCGTCGACACAGTTGAAAACGATAATTTGATGCTCTCAGCGCGGAACGTCAGGCGTGCAAAAATAGTGAATAGCTTCGGCTTGAATATTTACGACTTGCTTTATCACGACACCCTCGTGCTGTCGCGCTCAGCCGCGGAGGAATTGGAGCAGCTTCTCGGCTCTCAAAAGGGCGAAACTGCGAGCGAGCCCGAAACAACTCCCGAGGTGACCGAAACAGTAAAGCCAAAGCGCACGCGAAAACCGAAGAAGGAGGCGGCGTAGGATGAGGACGGTTTGGGACATCATCAAGTCGCCAGTAATTACCGAAAAGGCGCTCGTAGCTAAGGAAGAGTCGCAGGAAAACAGGCAGCTGCTGACGTTTCGCGTGGACCGTCGAGCAACGAAGCCCGAGATCAAATCAGCCGTTGAAAGCATCTTCCAGGTGAAAGTGGACCATGTGCGCACGATCAATTTTATGGGTAAGACTGCGCGGCGCGGTCGGTATGAAGGACGAAAACCTTCCTGGAAAAAAGCTTACGTGACTCTGAAGCAGGGAGAGAGGCCGGTCGATTACGGCGAGAGCGTGTAGGCATTGTTGATTGCCAATGCTTTCTGATTGGCACTTGAAGGAATGCTCGGCAATCGAAAAGCGGCAATCGTGAATCGGAAATAACAAGATGGGCATAAAGAAACTAACACCCACATCAGCGGCGCGGCGTTATCAAACCTATCTGACACGTGATGAGTTGACGGTCGGGGCGACTCCTGAGAAGTCTCTGTTAGAGCCAAAGAAGAGAATCTCGGGTCGGAATAACGACGGCCGAATTACGGTAAGGCGACGCGGCGGTGGACACAAACGATTCTACCGTATCATCGATTTCAAACGTGATAAGGATGGCGTGCCAGGCCGTGTTAGCCAGATCGAATATGATCCAAATCGTTCGGCACACATTGCGCTGATAACCTACATGGACGGTGAGAAGCGTTACATCATCGCACCGACGGGGCTTGAAGTTGGAAAAACGATAATGAGTGGCGCCGAAGCAGACATTCTGCCGGGCAATACGCTTCCCTTGATCAACATTCCGCTTGGGACGCAAATTCACAACATTGAATTGCGGCCCGGTAAGGGTGGCCAGATGGCGCGCTCCGCTGGAACATTCGCACAGCTCGTTGCGAAGGAAGGCGATTACGCGCAGTTGCGCATGCCATCAGGTGAGGTAAGGCGAGTACCGCTGGTGTGCAAAGCAACAGTGGGCCAGGTTGGAAATATCGAACATGAAAACGTTTCGTTCGGAAAGGCCGGCCGCTCGCGCTGGAAAGGTTTGCGCCCGCATGTCCGCGGTGTGGCGATGAACCCTGTGGACCACCCGCACGGGGGTGGTGAGGGTAAGACATCAGGCGGCCGTAATCCGGTAACGCCCTGGGGCCAGCCGACCCGTGGCTACAAAACGCGGAGTAACAAGCGCACTCAGAGGATGATCTTGAAGGATAGAAGAACCAAGTAAGGCATTGCCCGAGAGTTGGCAATCGAAAATGGAGTGATTCATGGCTCGTTCAGTTAAAAAAGGACCATTTATTGACAAGGGCATCGTCAAGGCTGTTGAACGCGCCCGGTCGGGAGGACAGCGTCCACCGGTGATCAAAACGTGGTCGCGTCGGTCGACGATAACCCCCGATATGGTTGGCCTGACATTTGGCGTTCACAACGGTAAACGACATTTGCCGATCTATGTGACGGAAAACATGGTGGGCCATAAGCTCGGTGAATTTGCGCCGACGCGAACGTTCAAAGGTCACTCGGGTACGAAGGTCGAAAAGACTACCAGGGTCGCCGGTGCGCCCCCTGCGAAATAGTTGGAGCACAACTAAACGATTAACGAGGTCAGGATGGAAGCGACAGCAAGTGCGAAGTATCTTCGAGGGTCGGCCCAGAAGGCACGACTGGTCATCGATATGATTCGTGGCAAAGATGTAAACCAGGCTTTGGCAATCCTCCGTTATTCCAAAAAGCGAGCAGCGGATGGTATCGAGAAGTGCATGCGTTCCGCCATCGCGAATGCTAACGAGGCGGCTGAAAAAGGGAACGTCTCTATCGATCCGGACGAACTGTGGGTGAGGACAGCGTTTGTAGATCGTGGACCGACCAAGAATCGTCGACGCGTGAGACCCGCGCCGCAAGGTCGCGCATATCGTGAGCAGAGACATTTTTGTCACGTTACGATTTCGGTGAGTAACGATGCGAAGCCGCAAACGAAACTTGCCAAAACGAGCGACGTAGAAGTCAAACCTGCCAAGCTTGTTGTGAGCAAGAGCCGACGACGTGGAGGCGCCGCTGCTGCACCACGTGCGAAGCACA
>JBHEMC010000195.1:0-4152 GCA_046262775.1 Pyrinomonadaceae bacterium
CAGTTATTCGATCAAAATTTTTCTGCAATCACTTTGGATCGAAACAACGAAACATTGACGCGGGTCCAGCGAGTGCCGGTGCAGGTCATAGGGTTCTCCGGACAATGGATGCGTGTAGTAGGGGCCACTCAGACTCTCGTTGCTGGTCTGGAGGGACGTGAAGTACGTGGTTCGAGTGATGAACTTGCATTCGTCAATGGGCGGGCGACTTCATTCGCCGATGCAGGCGGACGTGAACGCGGTATTGGCGGTTACGTCGAGGACGTTATCAATGTGCATGCTCGACTTTTCGTGAATCTGGGCATGCGCCTCGATCACTGGCGAAACTTCTCCGGGTTTACGGCCACGCGACCCATCGCATCAGAAGTTACCAATCGACTGTCGTTTATCGATCGAACGGAAAGCGCTTTCAGCCCGCACCTGTCGGCGCTTTTCAAAGCGAACGATCGCGTGTCAGTCACCGCTGCTGTGTTTCGCGCTTTTCGTGCCCCAACATTGAATGAACTTTACCGCTCGTTTCGCGTGGGGAATGTACTTACGTTGGCAAACGAGCAGCTTCGCGCTGAGCGGTTGACGGGTGGAGAAACCGGCGCTCGCGTAATGTTCGACGATCGTTTTTCATTAAGAGCAACACTGTTTTGGAACGGTATTAACCGTCCAGTGGCAAACGTTACTCTCCAAACGACGCCGGCTTTGATTACCAGACAGCGGCAGAACCTGGGTCGCACTCGATCGCGCGGCTTAGAACTGCAGCTCGAGACGACGTATAAACGGCACTTTCGATTTTCGAGTGGATATCTGTTCGCCGATGCGACAGTAGTAAAGTTCCCCGCAAATACTGCGCTTGAAGGACGGTTGATTCCGCAGGTTGCGCGACATCAACTTACTTTCCAATCATACTTTGACAATCCGTCGCAAATCAGTGTCGGCGTCCAGGCGCGCGCCTCGAGCGCCCAATTCGATGATGATCAAAATATATTTCATCTGGCGCCGTACTTCACAATGGATGCATTTGTATCGCGAAGATTGAACCGGAAGGTAGAGCTGTTTGTAGCGGTCGAGAATCTACTCAACGGCCGATACGAGATCGGAAAGACACCGGCAACGACTGTTGGACCACCGATACTTTTTCGCGGCGGCTTAAGGCTTCGGTTAGGAACGAGGTAGCAGATGACCAAACTTAGACAAGTAAATCAAATCCGCCAATATATTCTGGGCGCGTGTAAGCCAACCTTCGACACCCGAAATTTTGCAAATTGAATATCGCAGCAGGGAGACACTGAGGAGTGTCAGGTGCGATTGTAGCGCCCAACGTTATTGTCCACGGCATAAAACCGTGGAGTAGTTTAAGTGGTTGGGAGTTTCATCTGGACTGCGAGTCCACCGTCAGCAGCATTCAAGGCTTCGACGGTCCCGCCGTGCAAACGCACCGCCCGTTCGGTGATCGCTAGCCCCAACCCTGTTCCCCCGCCACTTTGCCTGTCTCGAGCATCTTCGGTTCGGTAAAAAGCATGAAAGATCTTCTTGAGCGCTTGGTCCGGAACTCCGTGACCCCAATCGCGCACGCTAATAACGGCGAAGTGATCTCCAACACCATTTAGTCTCTTTAGCGCAACCTCAACTGCCGTACCTTCAGGCGTGAACCTGACTGCGTTTCGTACAACATTCTCCACAGCGCTGCGCAATAGTTCTTCCACTCCAAGGATTGAACACTTCTCTGCTTCCACAACTTGAACTGTTCGATTGGTGCTCCTGGCCTCAAAATCAGCATCGTCTGCAACGTCCTTCACAAGCGACGCGAGATCCACTTCTGTTTTTTGACGCCCGCCGGTCCCACTCTCGAGCCGCGTCAGCGTTAGCAACTGGCTGATCATCTCGTTTAAATTGTCCGACTCCCTCTCGATGCGATCAAGCGCGCTCATCACTTCCGCACCGGAGCGTTGCCGCGCAAGACCTAGGGCGACACCCAGGCGAGCAAGTGGTGAACGGAGCTCATGCGAAATATCTCCTAATAAACGTTGCTGTGCGCGGACCATTGATTCGAGGCGCTCCGCCATTAAATCGAAGTCGCGTCCAAGTTGTCCTATTTCATCGCGTCGCCTGGCGAGCTTGGTTGCCACGCGAGCGCCAAGATTCCCTTCGGCGAGTTCGTTGGTTGTGGTGCGGAGCTTCAATAACGGGGTTGTTAAATACCAGGCGAGCCAATAACAAAACAAACCACCAACCAGTAATACGATTAACAGACGCAGACCCTGGGTCCGTAAACTAAGCGCATATGGCGGACGTGGAATATTTGCAAGATAGAAGTAGCGCTGGCCGTTCGGCCCAACGACTGGACGCGCTACCAGCGTTGTGCGGTTCGCAAAGTTAAACTCAATCTCCTCACTTTTTGCCGCTCTGGTTACCAATTCCTCTGATCCGGGTGGTACCGCGCGTCCCAACAGTTCTCGGCCACTCTCGTCAAAAAAATCTGCCGACACGCCTGTTGTTCTTTCCGACTCTTTTAAATATCCCGCCAATGCGCCAACGCCACCCCGATCGTAAACTTCCGCAGCCTTCTGGGCATTTGGACCAACCAATGCGAGGTCACGCCAGGAACGGCCGGTTGGTGTTGGTCTCGTCACCGCAACTGCGGCGAACAACGCCACGTTGATCAGGATCATGGCAAGCCAAAACCAGATAAAAATTTTTAAGAAAAGACTGCTTGGAAGCTTCATGCTGGATTATTCTGCGGCTGCGCCGTAGATGTATCCTACGCCGCGAATTGTTTTTATCCGCTCCAACCCGTTCACCTGGTGGCCCAGTTTTTTTCGTAAATTGCTAACGTGCATGTCGATGCTGCGGTCAAACGGCGAGAGTTCGCGTCCCAACACTTCCTTGACCAAGTCTTCCCGCTTGACGATTTGACCGGCAGAACGTAACAGCAACTCCAGCAGATCGTACTCGACTCCTGTCAACTCCACGATCTCGCCCGCACGCCGCACGTTACGAGTGTTGCTGTCCATTTCTATATCACCAACGATAATCGTTTCCCGAACTGCTGTGGGTGTATGAGCGGGTTGAGTACGTCTCAAGACCGCACGGATCCTGGCCACGAGCTCGCGCGGATTAAATGGCTTCGGCAAATAGTCGTCTGCGCCAATTTCAAGCCCAACAATCCTGTCAACATCGTCACCGCGAGCCGTAAGCATCAATACTGGAATGCGCGACTTCGCCCTAATTCTACGCAGCACATCGAACCCGTTCGTTCCCGGCAACATTACGTCAAGTACAACGAGGTCGTGTTCATCTGAGAGCGCGCGATCGATCCCCCGTTCGCCATTGTGAATTGCTTCTACCGCATACCCCTCTGGTTCGAGATATTCGCCGACAAGCTCACATAGACCGACGTCGTCATCGATGACTAATACACGCTCCATTGGCTGTCCGGCGCAATTGAAAGACATATTCGTGACCATATCAAGTCGCCACAATCCTACAGCATTCATGCGGTTTCTTGCGTAAAGAAGTGTCAATCGAACTGATCCGCAGACTGAC
The DNA here is from genome assembly GCA_046262775.1 of Pyrinomonadaceae bacterium. Classification (GTDB taxonomy): domain Bacteria; phylum Acidobacteriota; class Blastocatellia; order Pyrinomonadales; family Pyrinomonadaceae; genus PSRF01. The sequence continues at coordinate 3,538 of JBHEMC010000195.1, forward strand.
AAAACTTTACAATGCATTGACAGACTCTTTACGCCCTCTTTCGGTAGAATCGTGCCTCATCGCGAGGGCGTGGAATTGTGTCCGATCAGCGCCCGCAATGAACAACAGCCCGAAGGAGTCTCTAATGAATCGAATATTGCTAGTGCTCTTGCTGTCAGTTGGCACTCTTACGGCCCAACAACGTCCTGGTTCGCTGAAAGGGCAGGTGCTGGATGAGCTCGGGGGCGCGATTGTGGGTGTGACAGTTGTTGCAATCGACGCAGCGGGAGTAGAAAAGAGCATTGTTACGAACGACGTTGGCTCCTATACGATTAACGGGTTGGTTCCGGGCAAATACACGGTGCGCGCGTCAACTGCCGGTTTTAGTGTTTATGAGAACACGGAGGTGGAGGTTGTCGCAGGCAAGTCGCAGCAGCTCGACATCACATTAACGGTCACGATTGAAGAGCAAAAGGTCACAGTTGCGAGTGACAGCTCTTCGTTAAGTACCGAACCGGAAAACAATGCGGGAGCGATTGTGCTGAAGGGTTCGGATATCGATGCCCTTCCTGATGATCCGGACGATTTGGCAGCGGCACTGCAAGCACTCGCGGGTCCTTCTGCTGGTCCTAACGG
>JBHEMC010000196.1:0-4128 GCA_046262775.1 Pyrinomonadaceae bacterium
GCCGAGCAGGAGCGCCGGCGCATCGGTCACGACATACACGACAGTGTCATTCAACCCTATCTTGGCCTTCAGTTTGGTCTCGCGGCAGTACATCAAAAATTGACTGCTGGTGATACAGCGATCGTTGGGGATGTTCACGAGCTGCTCGATCTGACCAATCATGAATTAGCCGAGTTGCGACGTTACGTGTGGGGACTGCGTGCGGGCGAGGAACGGTTGGATGTGCTTGTGCCTGCAATTGAACGTTATGCTACGAGGTTTTCTCATGTTACAGGCATTCAGGTTGATGTGCAGACTGAAGGCAAGGTAAAGCTAAGCGATCGGCTCGCAGGTGAATTGTTTCAGATTGTGACAGAGGGTTTGAGTAATGTTAGGCGTCATGCCTTTTGCAATGATGCTCGTATCCATTTATCATGCCGCCCCGATTTGGTGCTCTTAGATATCAAGAACAGCCGACCACGTCTGACTGGCAGCCTGCAAATCGAAGAAAAACCGGAAGAGAGTGCGCGAACATTTCGGCCTCGTTCGATCGCTGAACGTGCAGCGTTGCTCGGCGGCGAAACGAAAGTATTTATCGATGAAAATAACTATACCGTTGTTAGTGTAAAAATTCCCTTATAAGAAAGTTGCCCAAAAATGTATTCCCCCATCCGCTCTCAAACATATTCACTAATCATCTACCAACTCAGTCACCTGTGTAGGACTGGAGCCCTGCGATGACGGCGCGACCAATTCGGATCATGATCGTCGACGATCATGCTGTTATTCGTAGTGGTCTGCGGATGCTGATTGAACACGACAAACGCATGAGCGTAGTAGCAATGGTCGGCAATCGGACAGAAGCTTTTGAACATGCGGCAAGTGAGTCCCCGGACGTGATCATCCTTGATTTAATTTTGGGAGATGACGATGGCCTCGCCTTTCTTCCAGAGCTGTGTCAGATAAGTCCCAACTCCCGCGTGTTGGTACTGACCGGGGTGCAGAATCCTGATTTTCACCGGCGAGCGATTCGACGCGGCGCAATGGGGATTGTTTTGAAGGAGCATGCTGCCGACTTGCTATTGAAGGCGATTGAGAAGGTCAATGAAGGTCAAGTTTGGATTGAGCGTTCGATGATGGGCAGTATGATTCAGGAACTCAGCAAGCCCGCAGTTGCGGATCCCGAAGATGCGAAGATTGCAGCGCTTACGGACCGGGAACGCGAAGTGATCACGCTGGTTGGCGAAGGTTTGAAGAATAAACAGATTGCAGAGCGGCTCTTCATTAGCGAAACCACGGTCACACATCACTTGAGTTCAGTGTTTTCCAAGTTAGAAGTTTCCGATCGTCTCGAACTAATCATCTACGCCTTCCGCCACAACCTCGCGAAAATGCCAAAATGATTTAAAGTGCGCCCGCAGAGCGTTGCCCAAGGGTTACCGAGCGCCAAAGGCGCGCGACAAATGGAACTTAGGGGCAAGCGCGGAGCGAGAGCGAAGTGTGTCGCCCCTGGCGGTCGAGAAATCCACCTTACATTTTCGAAGACAAGGTCGAATGGAAATCGCTGGCCCTTGCCTCAAAGTACGAATTGCGGATGTGGAGCGCCAAAGGCGCGAAAATAAAAAGCCAGGGGCATGCACGGAGTGAAGCGAAGTGCGTCGCCCCTGGAACATGCCCAAAAGACTCTTTAGCTCTGAAAGAGCGATATAGGGTTATCGGTTATTTCGCACTTTCAGTGCTTATCAATAAGGAGCCATCTATACCAGGGGCGACGTGCTTCGCGTTGCTCAGCACTTGCCCCTGGCTTTCATATCCCGCGCCCTTGGCGCTCATCACATATTCCCGCGCGCCCCTGGCGGACGAGGCATTTTCCCGCGCCCCTGGCGCTCATAGCGGCCCTGGCGCTGGGTTGTTAGGGCAACGCGCTTCCGGCGCACTCCAAATGGCAGAATCCTGCCATTCTAGACCGCCAAAAATTTCCTCAATCCTGCCTATGATTTCGGCAAGCATCTCCGTTGTTCACCTTCGTACTCGCGCATAGAATTCACGGACTAAAAACATTCGTACCCCCGACGATGGCTTCAATCTCTGAACAGCGGGCGACTGAGTCTCTCGAACCGCATCTACCATTACGAAAATCGCCGCGAAGGTTGGCGCTCGAACGCCGTATGCATCCGCGTTCGTCAGAACCAATTGCAGCCAGACTCTGGGGCGTTTGCATACACGACGCTGCTTTTGGCGTTGACTGCGAAATTGAAAACATCAGTTCAACCGGCTTATATGTCACGGTGCCGTGCGGATTAAAGTCGTCAAGTGAAGCCCGCTTAGTTGTTCGTCTTTCGCACAGCCCCGATGGCGCGGTAACGGCAGGTGTCCGCGGAAGAGTTTTAAGAGTGGAAGCCCACGCAAATGGCAGCCATGGTATTGCCCTCGCAATAGAGGGACACAAGCTCTTATAACGTTCAAATCAGGGCAGACTCGCGGTAGTCTCCCCGCGTTTTGCCCCATCGAGGAGGCTCGATACTTCTATGAAACGAAGTGGCGGGCCTCCTGTGTGTTCGAAGTGCGGAACATCGTCGGCGCACGACGGTGGTACTGCCACTGCAGCCTACACAGTGTCGTACATTGACATCGCAACACCACCCGCCGAGATTCCAACACCACCAGTTTGCTGCCGGTGGCAGTTTCCATGGACTCGAACGCATTGGAAAACTCTACAAAACCCTCCGCCAAACCAAAGAACGCATCAAACACAAGCATCATTTACTAATCGTCGATGATGAAGAGGCGATCTGTTTTTCAATGCAGCAGTACTTTTCGCACAGTGGTTTCATCGTCGATATAGCGCACGAAATAGCGGAGGCGGAAAGGTTAATTGAGGACCAAAAGTATGAAGTAATCATCCAGGATTTGCGTCTCGGTCCAGCGAAATATCCAGACGGTTTGGAAATGATCCGTCTGGCTCATCGAGTGAGACCGGAAACACGAATCGTCGTCCTCACAGCATATGGCGACAGTGAACTTGAAGGCGAAGCAAAACGATCGGGCGCCGACGTTTTTCTCAGAAAGCCTCAGCGACTTTCACAAGTCGCCCAAGTGGTCGAACAACTCATTCAAGCACCACCTTCGCAATAACGACCATAGCAGAATCCTGCCATAAAAAATCGGCACAGTCCTACCATGTAATTTCCCAAATAAGAGACTATGCTCCGCAGCCAAATACGAACCTGTGAGCCTCCTTTTCTCGATGCCAACTCGCCAATCGAAAGGAAATGGTGACTCCCACAATCGCTTTTATTTGATAACTATTTCATAGGTTCATTGGGCCCACACAGTTCACCGCAAACCTGGTGACCCATCAAAAACGCAGTCGCCCCGCTGACGGAGCTGACATTCGGACGTGCGGAATTACTTGGCCGAATATGGCAGTCGTAACTGCAATGTCTTAATCGGTCAAAAACTAGGATCGGCTAGAAATGAAAAACCCGTTGCTACTGAAGATAGCAACGGGGCTTGCAATACAGCTTCCAGCGCGTGCGTGGAAGGATGCATCGCCTGCAACCCGCATCTTAGCCCACCGGGCGCCGCTAGCTCAACATTAATCAACAGAGGTGGCCCGCTGTGCTCCCGCCGTCAAACAGTAACTACAACCTGGACTTCGGGTCCAGCTGGAACGCAGGCGTCCTAACCTGCATCTTCAGCGCTCGCGACGGACAGCTTCCTCTGCTATTTCCAGGGGCTCCAGAGTTGGCTCCTGCATTCAAAGATTAATCCGGGCCTTCCTGAGGCTCACGACATATGAGCCCTGGGTCCAGTGCGGGGATCCGAACTGCGATTTGCAGGTTGGGTGAGATTTTCTGTAGGTCAATATGCGCTCGTTAGTTAGCCGCGTAGGTACCTTGCCAGCTCTCCCACTCCTCCCCGTTCCGGAAGGCCAAACGACCTCAAACCCGACTATGTAAGGAGAGAAACTAACCATGACTAGAAGACCAAATTTTGCTAAGTGTATTTTGGGCGTGACAGTGTTGGCCCTATTGTTCATTGGGACAATGGCCCTCACAACTGCGCCCCGATCGACAGCCGCCAACCTGGGTGGGTTGGCACCACCATCGCCGAAACCAACGCTTCCGCCCCCGCCCTCACCTCCAC
>JBHEMC010000197.1:0-4121 GCA_046262775.1 Pyrinomonadaceae bacterium
AGCATGCTGCTGTGAAATTCAATGAGTCGACGAAAAGGTCCACTGTTACAGAACTATTACCCTCCACACAATTGAATCGAGTCTAAAATAAGAGTTTCCGACAGTTCTTCAACGGATGTGCGTCGCAAACTACGGCCGCGAAGTTCATACTCATAGCCGTCGCAGGAGGGTCAATGAAAGTTTTACTGGTAAATCCCGAATTTCCCGACACGTATTGGAGTTTTCGTCACGCCCTCCCTTTTGAGGGGAAAAGATGTGCGTTTCCGCCTCTTGGCCTATTGACAGTCTCGTCGCTGTTGCCCCGTGAGTGGGAACGCCGGCTTGTAGACGTCAACGTTCGTAAATTGAAAAGTTCAGATATTGAGTGGGCCGACATGATTTTTCTGACGGGAATGCTTGCTCAAAAAGAGTCGCTGCATCAGATTGCAAAACGTTGTAAGCAAATGGGTAAAAAGATCGTGCTCGGTGGCCCGTATGTCACGAGCACGATAGAAGAGTTGCCGGACGCCGACCATCTTTTCCTGGGAGAAGCTGAAACAACGTTGCCTGAATTCATCGCTGATTTGGAACGAGGCGAAGCCAAAAAGTCGTACAAGGCTCCCGAGCGGCCGCCATTATCTCTGACGCCGCTTCCAGACTTTGCACTTGCCGATCTGAAGAGTTACAGCGCGATGTCTGTGCAGTATTCGAGGGGCTGTCCGTTCTCCTGCGAATTTTGCGACATTATTGAGATTTACGGTCGAGTGCCGCGCACGAAGAGCAATCAGCAGATTCTCGCCGAGTTTGATGCTTTACTCGCGCTCGGTTGGCGAGGAACACTCTTCATCGTGGACGATAATTTCATCGGAAACAAAAAGAACGTTCGACAACTTATGCCGGAGTTGGCAGCATGGCAAAGAAAACATGGTTACCCGTTTTCGCTACTTACGGAAGCGAGCATTAATCTTGCCGACGACGACGATCTGCTCGCCATAATGCGTGAAGCAGGTTTCCGTCGAGTGTTCCTCGGAATTGAGACCCCAGTCGCGGAGAGTCTTAAAGAAGCACAAAAGACTCAGAATCGCGGCAATCTACTCGAATCTGTGGAGAAGATTCAGAGTTACGGTATGGAAGTCATGGCCGGATTCATTGTAGGGTTCGACAACGATCCCGACGATATCTTTCAGCGTCAGATCGATTTCATTCGCAAAAGTGCAATTCCCCTCGCAATGGTGGGGTTGCTCAACGCACTCCCGGATACGCAGCTCTGGAAAAGACTTGCTCGCGAAGGCCGATTGCTGGGTGAAGCTTCAGGTAATAACACTGTATGTACTATCAATTTCGTGCCGAAAATGGATCCGGCGAAGCTGATCGCCGGTTATCAATCGATCATGTGCTCAATATACAAGTCTAGTGAGTACTATCAGCGCGCGCTTGATTCGTTAAAACGTACGGCCCATCAAACAGCGGAAGTTAACAACTACTCGATCTTTCACGCAATCGCTTCATTTACGCGTATCGCTGTCAGACTGGGCGTACTTGATGGAGAGCGTCGCGAATTCTGGCGCTTCTTTCTACGCACGCTGCGTGAGCATCGCAATCGAATGGCGGAATCCTTACGGCTTGCAGCAATGGGTTATCACTTCCGTAAGCTTAACGATACCTATGCTGATGGTCAGCAATTAACCGCAACCATCGCATAGACGGCAGTCGTACACAGGGGCATCAGCCGCCGTATGTGTTACACTCGCCAAGTAAGATAGTTCTTTAGAAAATCCACGCTCGACATTGGGACTCGCGCTTAGCGCCCTTTCCTTGTGCCGTCTGTTGTTTTTCGAAACGCAATCAGATGAGGAAAGTGTGGCCCGGGTGTCGCCATCTATATTCGCCTAAAATCTCAGTACGTCTTTAGTGTCCCAGCCTCTGGTGCTGGTCCACGTGTCTCGTCGTGCCGCGCTCCTTTCCCCGGTTACGTAACAACCCACAACATGAGGATAATTATGAGTTATGTAAAAAAGAGCATCCGAGGTATTTGGGCCACTATGATTTCAGTCGTGGTCACCGGAGCGATCGCGGCCTGGCAGTTTTATCTCTTTGCGACATTTAAAGGGAGCGCTGGCGTCCTGGATGTTCAGGGCGGGCGCGGACATTTATGGGTTGCCATTCTTGCAACTGTTTTTGCCTGCTTCGCAGCGTTTTGCGTTTTCTCGGTGTTCCTGCGCTACGACAGAGACGATGAGATCCACATTACTTCGGTTGACCGCTAGCCTGAATCGAACGAATGAGAAACGTTTACGGAATGCGTCGCGCCAACGGCGATTGGTTTGCTCTCGATCACGGTGGTGAATTCAGAGTCCCGTTATTTGATAACCTTCGGGAAGCGATGAATGCGCGTGCCTGCAATACTGAAATGCTCGTTTTTCAACCTGCACTACTGGACGCAGCGGCAATTAAAAATCTCATTCGGGCGGCAGGTGCGAGCGCCCACTTCTGGATCGTTGCCGATGAATGTACAACTATGAAGCGAGGCCGACTCCTCGCGGCGACGGATCTCAGCACCTTCGTAGAGACGGAGAGTTCAGGAATTAGCTAGTTGGAGCGAGTTCAGGTGGTTTTTATGCAGTTACAGCGGAAGAGTGTTACGAATTTGGGAGATGAACTGTCATCACTGTCGCGTCAGAAGTGATTGATGTACATGTGGGATCTATCGCCGCTGTTCTTGTGATGTGTGTGCTGTGTTACTTGAGATTATCTTAATATGAGGTCCACCGGCTATGTTAACTGACAGCATTTCTGAGCCTGCTGTTTCCATCTTTCGGTTGATCGTTGTGGCGGGACTGAGGAGTAAACAACTATTGCGCGGCTCAACACCGAGAATTGTTGCTGACCCGCTGAGAAAGAGAAATACGAGCATAGCGCTCGAAGAGGTTCGGCGGGGTCTTATTAAGTTTTCGGTTAACGGCAACAGCCAAGCATAAGATTGGGACATTGAGAGTTAGCTTATTGACGAGCACACAAGAGGCCTGCGCATGAAAGGTTTGAAGCTCTACACCAAATTACCCGTGGCTACTGCCGTACCAATTTCTAGCTTGTTTTACAGCAGGCGCAATCAGGGACCGCTGTATAAATGGCACTACGACCACGGTCTCGACGGCTGGCGTTCAAGGCGATTAAATGACTTTGAGATTGAACTCGCGCAGTTCTGTGTTGCCAGTTGGCAATCAATTCCTGAGTCGTTGCAAAGCAAACTTAGGGAACACTACATGGAATAGCTCTGCTCAACGGGCGATTTGAGTCGATGCGGTCAAACGTGTAAGTTACTCGGTTCATGGCCGTTCCCAAATCTGACACCACGTCCCGCCTTTCACCCCCTACAAAACATACGGCCTTTGCCGCGCTTCGGTATCGCGATTTTCGTCTTCTCTGGATGGGGCAAATCATCTCCGTCACAGGATCGCAGATGCAATCCGTCGCGATCAACTGGCACGTTTACCTGCTGACCAAATCAGCGTTGGCTTTAGGTCTCGTTGGTCTCTTTCGAGGTGCGCCGATAATTGTTTGTTCGCTGGCAGGTGGGGTTGTGGCCGACGCAATAGACCGAAAGCGTTTGATGGTGGTTACTCAAAGCATCATGCTAGCCAGCGCTGGACTGCTCATGTTAGCAACCATCGCGGGACTCAAAAGCGTTTGGCCCATCTACATTTTGAGCGCGATTGCCGCCGCCGCGACTGCATTCGATGTTCCGGCCCGACAGTCACTCATGCCGATGCTTGTTCCGGTTGAGGACTTTCCAAACGCAGTCAGCCTGGGCTTAATCGTGTTCAACATGGCCACAATCTGCGGACCGCCACTCGCCGGATTACTTCTTGCGAGCAGTGGGCCTGGAATCGTTTATGCGATTAACGCCGCTTCATTCGTGGCCGTCATTGCTGCATTGCTCGGGATGCGAACGAGTGGAGATCCTGAGTTACAGGGAAAACGACGAAATGCGATGAGCCTCCAGGCTTTGAAAGAAGGCTTGCAGTTCGTGTGGAAAACACCAATCATCGTGCAGACAATGACATTGGATTTTGCTGCTACCTTCTTTGCCTCCGCCACCTTATTGCTTCCAATCTTCGCGACAGAAGTGCTGCATGTTGATG
>JBHEMC010000198.1:0-4113 GCA_046262775.1 Pyrinomonadaceae bacterium
GAGTTGAGCGGGCAAGACAGTTACATGAGCTGAGCCAACCGAATAGCGCAATTCAGCGGATGCTGGTTGCGACTGAAATACCGGGAGGTGACGCGAAATGTCATATCTACTTGCTCTTATCAACGGTATCCTGTCACTGTGTGACAACGGAAGCTGGACGTAACATGAGGGTTGGGGGTTGTTTTTTATGACAAAGACCGTGCGCGTTTATGTCGGAGGTATAGTCGGTCTGGGTTCGTTGGCAGCGTATTTGGTATTCGTTGCCTCGGCGCCCGTATCAACGCCGCTTCTGAGAGCGGCCATTTGCTTTGCGACACTCACGGCTCTTTGTGAACTGCTGGCCTACAAGAAGGCGGCCCGGAGTGAATCCGGCTCAATTGCTTTCTTGCCGATGCTTGCCTCCGTTGTTGTGGCTCCCCACTGGGTTACCATCGCTTGTCTTGCGGCTGCCGGAATCGTGGTTGAAGCGAACCGAAATCGTCACGCGCCGATCAAGGGACTTTTCAATTTGGCGCAAGGCACGTTGTGGCAGTCGATCGCGATTCTTTCCTATGTTGCTTTGGGTGGCCACTCACTTCTTGATACAACCCGGCCAATAAGTCTGCCCGCGTTCGGCGCAATCCTTGGCGCCTTCGCGATCCTTAACTCAGCGGCGCTTGCAGGTGTAATCGCTATCAGTGAGGGAGAAAGCTTTAAGGATCTGTGGCTCAAAAGAGTTCGTGTGACTTTTATCTACGATCTGTTCACTCTGCCGTTCGTTTATGCGTTTGCGTATGCGTACGTTCATTTTGGTCCGCTCGGTGCGAGCGTTGTTCTAATTCCGTTCCTCGGAGCCCGCGAGCTATACAAGGTGAACTGGCAGTTGCAGCAGACCAACCAAGAATTGTTGCAACTAATGGTTGCTGCCATCGAAGCTCGCGATCCTTATACTTCGGGTCACTCTCGCCGGGTATCTAGAAACTCACGGCTCATCGCACAGGCGCTGGGCCTGCGTGAAAAGCAGGTTGAGCGAATTGCAGTTGCCGCGCTCTTACACGATGTCGGAAAGATCCACGAAGTATTCGCGCCAATTCTCAGCAAGCCAGGTCGGCTGACGGCTGAAGAGAACGCGATAATGCAAACTCATCCAATTAAGAGCGAAGAACTGGTTAGGACGGTCTCGCAGCTCAATGACGTAGTGTCGCCGATTCGTCACCATCATGAAAATTGGGACGGGACCGGTTATCCGGATGGGCTTGTCGGCGAGAAAATTCCTGTTGCATCTCGGATCATCATGTTCGCTGATACGATAGACGCCATGACTACGGATAGACCCTACCGTGCTGCACTTACGGAGACTCAAGTTCGTGCCGAGTTCGTCAAACTGCGTGGCCGACAGTTTGATCCTGGAATTTGCGATTGCCTCCTCTCTAGTCCTATTTATCCCCGGCTTTTCGATCAGGATGTGCCCTTGACTCCAGCAATCGTGAGCCAGGAACGGCGCAAAACTCCGGCTCCGAAACCACTCTTAGCGAGTTAACCGCGACCTTCACGTAAAATCGCCGTGTGCTTTGCTAGCTATCAAAGAAATGAGGCGGGATAGGCCATTTCTCGCGACGATAATCGGTGACGTACTCTTTAAGCAGTCTTTCCCCCTTCGCTGACTGCCTCAGCTGTCTCAATGCGCGATAGAGCACGGTCGCGGCAAACGATTGCTGGAGATTTCGCCGCGAGGCCAAGTGTATCGTCTCAAGGGCGTTAACTGCGGCGCGAGACAATTTGCCTCGGCCGAGCTCGATGGCAACGTATAGCGCGAGCCGATACGTCTGCCTCTGCCCAATCTGATCGCGGGAAATCTCTGACAAGGACTCTGGGAACCGTTTTCGCGCAAGCGCTGGCTTGTGGTCAAACAAGGCCAACCGAGCGCCAACAGCAGCGATATCTAGACGAAGGGGGCGAGTGTGAAGCTGTGGGTCCACCGCCAAGAGTTGTCCATAAGTGGTTCGCACCGTGGCTAGGTCACCCCGATCAAAGGCGAGGTGTGCGATCATAGGGAGCGTACGTGCCTTAGCTGAGTGCAACTTGAGACTCACGGCGAGTTGATCAGACTCATTGAGGAACGCGGAAGCGTCATCGAATAGACCAGCAGTTCGAAAAACAAGCGATGCATTACATAACAGCCGACACAAATCACCGGTGTTGCCCAACGCCCGTGCATGGGCGATTAACTGCCGCGCTGCTTCGACCGCGATTTCCAGCTCACCCCAAAGTGTGTGATAAACCATCCTCGCTTCGAGCTTTGGTGTCAGTGCGACTCGGGAATCTTCGCCTAGGTCCACGATCAAACGATAGATTTCGGGCATGGCTTCCTGGTGGCAAGCCTGGTCGAGCATCATTAGAGCTAGCACCCCTGCTCTCACCCTATGGTCCGGCGGGGCGTTGGGATCATTTAAGCAGCCGATGGCGGAACCAATGGGCACGGATTCTCCTGCACAGAGCCACGAAGCGCGCATTCCCATCAGCTCCGTATCGTCATGCTGGTGTTCCCGTGAGTTGATCTTTTGTTGTAATGTTCTCGCCTTCCCGACTACTTCGACGACTCGGTTCCAGTTGTTACCTTGGTGGTGAGCACGAGCCAACTCCCTCAGAATTGAAAGTTTTTCCTCAGAAGTGCTGCAGTAGCTCAATGATTTCTCAAACGCGTCAGCTGCAGCGCTCGCCAAGCCAACATCCATTAGGTGCTTCGCGCACGATTTAGCTAGCGAGAACGCACGGCCAACATTGCCGGATAGTTGCCAATGCGCCGTGCAATCCCAAAGTGCTGCCGCCGATTGGTCGTCGACGATTTCAGTCTCTAACACTGTGCCTGCGCGTCGATGGAGAAATGCTCGCGCTGGCGGAGAAAGACGCATAAGTGCTGCGTTTGAAAGCAGATCATGTCGCGGACGCAACTGATCCGCCCCGATTCTGCCAGATTCATCGGGCTCAATAACCAACATCCCCGCGAGCCCCAACTCATTAATCGATTGAAGCATACGACGCGTCTCAAACGCCGCGACTTTCTCAAGACGGTCGAGAGTCGAATTCTTTTCCAGAAGAGCACAGGTTTGAAGTAGTAAGAGAGCATCATCACTCAACCGAGAAATCCGTTCATTCAAAACGGCCGCTAGCGAAATGGGAATGGCATGATGGCTGCCTTGCTCCAACCACTGATTCGCGAGTTCCTGCAGAAAATATGGATTGCCCTCGGCAACACTCACACACCAATCGAGATATTCCTCCTCGATCTCGCGGCCACGCTGTCGCACGACCCCGAGGATAACGTCCTTTGATTGTCCCGATTCGAGGGGAAGGAGGTGAACAACTCTTAAACTTGTTGCAAGTCCGGAGAGCGACGTCTCCGCTCCATCGCGACCGGTAAACGCAAAGAAGATAGAGTGGTCGACGCCCCAAGCGACCATCTCGCGAAGCAGTTGTGCGGAGGTCGAGTCAATCCAATGAACGTCTTCGATGAGGACTATCAGGCAACCCTCATCCGTAACTGCGTCAATCAAGTCGAACAGCGCTTGTTGCACCTTTGCATATATGAATTCGGAATCACCGTCACCCGGTTTCGCGGTCAGACCGGGCTTGTGCTTTGTAAGTCGATCGAGGTACTCGAATGTCTCAGGTGCACAGCCAATCGCGCCGCGCATGGTTCGCAACCCAGGGACGAGATCAACGAAGACCGACAATGGCCGATGTGGATCGCTCGGCCGACACTGCACTCTCTGGGTTGGAATTCCCTGCAGCGAAGCGAAGGTTACGAACTCGGCGAGCAAACGGCTCTTCCCAACTCCAGCGTCGCCCCAAACAAGACACGCCTGACCATTTTTTTGTCTCGCTTTGTCAAGCAACCATGCCAGCTGCTCCATTTCGGCACCGCGACCTACAAGCGCAGATTGTCCCGCGATCGATTCCACACGTGGATGCATGCGATCTGCAATCCGCCGTCGCATGACCGTCGCTGGAACTCTAAGATCCGTTGGTCCGTTTCCGACTTCGCTCAAATACCGATCGAGGATCTCCATGGCCTGCAATTTCCCACCGCGCATCGCGTACGCTTCGGCGAGTGCTAACGTCGCTTCTTCATTG
>JBHEMC010000199.1:0-3911 GCA_046262775.1 Pyrinomonadaceae bacterium
ATGTTGCTATGATGAAGGCCGGCGGCGGTCTCGGCTTCCGCGAGAAAGCGCGTGAGCTCGTCCGCGCCGTAATGGCCGGTCAACATTTTCAGCGCCACGATCCGGTTCAACGAAATCTGGCGGGCCCGATACACGACTCCCATGCCGCCTCTACCGAGTTCCCGTTCGACGAGGTAGCGTTCAGATATGAGTGTCGGAATTGATTCAGCGGCGGGCGAGAGAATCGTCGATTCTGAAGCGGCAGGGGACTCCTGAGGAGGCACAGTCTCTTTTGGATCGAGAGGAGGGGGCATGGTACTCAATTCGACGCGTCCCTGCGGGGCGCCTCACGCAGCTGAGAATCGCGGGAATCCTATTTGTTCGCTGTTATTTTTGCAACGATAAATGGCTGAGTTTCCAGTTCGCGACGGTAAAACGGTCGCGGCGTTTGTACCTTTCCGCGCTCGGCGACTTGCACCTCTTCCAACTGTTTGGTTCGCACGGTGTTGCCCCGGCTGCTCGCATTTACGTTTTGTGCGATTAGCTGCTCGACCTTCTGCTCGCGGAGTCGTGGCACTTCCCGTGACGCGTAATCGAACCATTCGCGCAAATCGATCTGTCCGTCTTTGTTCGTGTCGACTTCGGTCGTCTTTGTCTTCAGTCCCTCTACCACCAGAGCATAAGTGAGGTAGCTGTGCCCGAGCGCCGCTGATTCATAGGCGACTTCCGCATCCTGTGATGCCGCGAGTATGTACATGCCTTTCTCGTACGCGAGTTGCGCCAGACCAGTCGAGTTCATCGGACCGCGGCGGGGGTCGTCAGCATTGAGCGCCTGCCCACTGTGACACGCGTCAATCACCATCACGATTTGTCCCGCATCCGCAGTGCGCAGCGCTTGCTCCAGGTCCTCATCCGAAATGCTATGGCTGAGAATCGTTGCGAGATTGTTGCCTTGGTTGATTGCGTTTTTCGTGCGCGCACCCAGGTAGCCAATGTCGTACGGCAGCATGTAGAAGCGCTTGCCCTCGGCCGTCCCATGACCGGAAAAGTAGATTAGCAATCCGTCTTCAGGCTGCGCTAAAGAACTGAGTCTCTTGAGTTCCAACAGAAAGTCTTCTTTCGTCGCCTGCTGGTTCACAAGCAGTTTGACATCAGTTTTCGCGTAGCGATTGATTGTTTGCTGCTGCGCTTTGATCGCGTCGCTCAAACCTTGTGCGTCTTTCACGGCATAATCGAGTTTGAAGGCAGGGTTCACGTTTTCACCCACGCCGACCGCCAATACGTAGAGAGTGCCGGCGCGCTTCAGGCTATCGCTGCCAGTAGCAACCAGCTCCGCATCAGTGCTCTTTACGTCTTCATGATTGAAAGCGTAGGCGCTGAAGTGATTTTCGCCGGCGACGAAGGACACCGTTGCTTTGCAAACTGCGCGACGCGGCTCGTTTAGTTTGACAGGAACCAATTCACAATCCGGTTGTTTGTTGAAGATGTCGCCTTTCCAAGCTTTGACGAGCGACCCGTTGCGAAAGAGTCTGAGGTCTTTCCCTCCGCTGCTCAATGGTTGGTCGGTTCGCGAACGAGCTTTCGCATTATCTGTAACTTCAATGGCAATCTCAATATTTCGATTGTTTACCGTGCCAGCCGGCTTGACAGGTTGGCCCACCTTTTGTTCGATTGCCGCCTGACCATCGATGGTGGCGATGCGCACCTGCGGTTGGCGAATATCTATCGTTGAAAAATCTTTGTTTGGAGGCTCGATGGGTTTGCCGGCGAAGATGTCCGCCAGCAGGCCGGGCCGCCAATATTCTTTGAAGAACGCTTCGACGGAAGCGTGATCGAACGTGTTGTTGTTGAATCGCCAGAGGATCTGCTTCCATCCACTTGGCGAGCCATCGAAGAGGCCGTCGGGTGTAACAACGAGCCAGTTGCGATCGCTATCTGAGAAAAGCGTTGCGATCAACGTACCAGAATCGGGAGAGAATAGATTCACTGACGCGTCGTCGCGCCCGACAACTAAAATCTTTCCATCGGATGTATAAGCGGCTGAAAGCGCGCGAGCCGAGCCGCTGCCCATCTGTCTGATCAGTTTGCCATCGTGAGCGTCCCGTAATTCTACTGGTGCTGGGACCGGCCGCATAGTTTCACTTCCGCTATCGCAGTCATATGGATTGTGTGCGCATCTACCCTGCAAGACAGCAAAGCGACTATCAGAACTGAAGGCGAGGAATTCAGATTTATTGCCCATCTCAGCCTTCTGTTCGTTCCCTTTGAAGAAGGTCGTCACTAATTCTCCCGTTGCCACATTCAGTATCGAGTTATAAACAAAACCGGCATTACCACTGCCCTCGACGACAGCGAGCATTTTTCCATCGGGACTAAACGCCAATTTGTGTAGGAGTTCGGTATCGGATGGCTCGTAGAGTTGCTGCTTTGATTCCATATTGTAAACCTCGATCCTTCCGCTGATGACAGAGTTATAGCCGACCGCTATGTATTTGCCATCCGCACTGGTGGCGTCGATGCTCGGAACCTCCTGAAGTTTTAAGTACTCTTGTACGGACTCTTCGTTGGACTCTTTCTTGTTCTGTATTTCCGCTCCCGTGCGAACGTCCAAGGAACGACCATCCACGGTCGTCAGGAACCGGCCGTCCGGCGTGAAATCGATCGAATCTGGATCAGTCGTCGCAAGTGTGTAGGTTAGCGTCCCATTAAGTATGTTCCATACTTCATGCCGATGCTTTCCCTCCTCGGAAATCGGACCGATCACCGTGGCCAGGATTTGGTTGTCAGGACTGAATCCCACCGCCTCGCTAGCGTCATGGTTTCCGGAGATGGAATAAAGCGTAGAACCATCTTTTCCGAAGAGCCTGAGGGATTCTTCTTGTGCCACTGCAACTAATTGCCCGTCAGGACTAACGACTATTGGGGCGCCAATTTGGTCATAGCCAGCTGAAAACTCACCACGCTGGTATGGCTGACCGAGTTGGTGGAGAAACGTTCCCTTTCGACCATCCCACAGCTCTAATACTGTCAACTCGGTCTTGACGAGGCTCGGATCAGTCGCCTTATTTGCCACTTCTCGCGACACTAGAACTGTAAAATCATTTGGGTCGAAATCAATGACGGTATCTTCTGCCGGGATCGAGGCTTTCTGCCATGTTTTGGTATCACAAACTTCGATAGGAGTTTGTTTACCATCACTTGCATCGTCTGCGATGAGAAGCATTCGCCCATCCCAGTTAAAGCTGGCGACCGGATGGCCTGCATACTGGTCATAAAACTCGTGAAGTAACCTGCCACTGCCAATCTCGAACAAGCCGAATGTCTGCTTGCCATCCCATGTAAGACCGGTCATACCGTCCGGTGTCAGCGCGATTGTGTGAGGATCGAGATCGCGTACTGGTCGACCATTCTTTGCTGAAAATACATGTTTAAGATCGCAGGTTAATAGCTTACCGTCTGCGCTGAAATGTACACTTGAGCAGTCCTTGAGCGGGAAGAGCATGAGCCCGGTTTTAGCGTCCCACAGTTTTGGCTGCGTCACATTGAATCGCACCGTGCTTCCAAACGCAACGACGGTTCGGCTGTCCGGGCTGAAGGCAAGAGAATTAAAAAGATCGCTAACCGGAATCGTCAGGACCTGTCGTCCGCTGTGTATGCTCCACAATCTGATTCCGGCAACATGTCTATCATCTTGGGACTGGATCTCTTGATACTGGAGCGCCGCGAACTTCGTGCCGTCGGGACTGAACGCGAAGGGAGCCCGTGGAATCGAAAGCAGCATCTTGCCAGTTTGCACATCCCAAAGGCGAACTTTTTGATCGGAGGTGCTTGTCGCGAGCCGCAATCCGTCCGGACTGAACCGAGCGGAGTTAACAATTGCGCTATGCACGAGCGGTTCAGTAAGCGGTTTCAGCGTTCGTGCATCCCAGATG
>JBHEMC010000200.1:0-3866 GCA_046262775.1 Pyrinomonadaceae bacterium
GTTCCTGTAGGCGAAGTTGACGAAGCGCGCTTGCGTCTTATCAGGACCGCTGAAGAATGTTTGGAGCTGGCAATCGAAGAATGCCGCGCTGGGCACCACCTAGGAGACATTGGCTCGGTCGTGCAACAGCATGCGGAAGGTAGCGGGTATTCCGTTGTTCGTGACTACGTCGGTCACGGCATCGGTAGGCGAATGCATGAAGACCCGCAGATCCCTAACTATGGGCGACCGGGGCTCGGGCCTAAAATCAAGGCGGGTTATGTGTTTGCGGTTGAACCGATGCTGAACCTGGGCACGCATTACACGAAAGTACTATCGGATGGGTGGACTGTTGTAACGCTTGATGGGCAGCCCAGTGCGCACGTAGAGCACACTATAGCGATTACTGAGAACGGCCCAGAGGTGCTGACTCGGGTCCCCAATACTGATTCCGTGGGCGGAGATCCGCTACCTGTAACTGATAGTGGCAGCGCGGCTTGGCAAAGGTAAAGGCGCCATGTTATTATCCGCAGTTTGTCAGTAGAGACTGAATTTCAACTGAGAGGGTATGGCGAAGGAAGAAGCTATTGAAGTGATGGCGAAGGTGCTGGAAACTTTGCCAAACGCTATGTTCAAGGTTGAGTTGGAGGAGAGCCAGCATCAAGTGCTAGCGCACATCTCAGGAAAGATGCGCAAGCACTTTATCCGTATTCTTCCTGGTGATCGTGTGTTGGTAGAGCTTTCGCCGTACGACTTGAACAGAGGGCGCATTACTTACCGGTACAAATAGATTCGGGAGACTTGAGGTCGAGCAATGAAAGTCCGTGCGTCAGTTAAAAAGATGTGCGACAAGTGCAAAATCATCCATCGCAAAGGCGTGGTACGGGTGATTTGCGTTAATCCAAAACATAAACAGAGACAAGGTTAAGCGAGTTCATATATGGCACGTGTAGCTGGTGTAGATCTTCCACCAAACAAGAGGGCTCAAATTGGACTGACGTATATCTACGGCGTTGGTCGATCGCGCTCCAGTCAACTTCTGAAAGAAGCAGGAGTCAACGTTGATACTCGCGTCCGCGACTTGAGCGAAGATGAACTCAGCCGGATCCGCGCTCTACTTGAAGCTCAGGGCGAGATTGAGGGCGATCTCCGCAAACGCGTCCAGATGGACATCAAACGTTTGATGGACATCGGCTGCTATCGAGGATTGCGGCACCGGCGAGGATTGCCTGTTCGCGGGCAACGCACACACACAAATGCAAGAACACGTAAAGGCCCACGGCGCGCAACCATCGCCAAGAAGAAAGCGCCGGGCAAGAAGTAGTAGTTTCTGAAGCTAGCGATTTAAGACGAACACATCTATGGCAAAAACAGGTGGAAAGAAAAAAATTTTTCGCAAGAAAGAGAAGAAGAACGTTCCCAGCGGCATCGTGCATATCGCAGCATCGTTCAATAACACGATGGTGTCGATCACGGATCTCGAGGGCAACCTGATCTCTCAGTCTTCCGCCGGTGCACGCGGGTTTCGTGGCTCGCGCAAGGGCACACCATTCGCCGCTCAGCAGGCAGCTTACGAAGCAGCGAAGAAGGCGCATGAAGGCGGGATGTATCAATGTGAAGTGCGCGTAAAAGGACCCGGTGGCGGTCGAGAATCCGCGATTCGTGCGATTGCCAATGCTGGAATTCGAGTTACGACTATTCGCGACACGACACCGATTCCACATAACGGATGTCGTCCGCCAAAACGTCGCAGAGTGTAAGTTTTATGTGCTGATCGATTGCTGATTGGATCAGCGCTCGTGCGATCGGCAAGGCTAATTGTGAAAGTTCGATTAAGTTGATCGTCGACGCGTTGCTGAATTCCAGAGCCTTGGTTCAATGCGGATCAGTAACTGACAATCACAAAATCGACAGTGAATTAACCCAAAGGACGAAGGGTTTCGCCTAAAAGCGAACCTGTAAACTTTTCCGTCTTAACAGACTGGAGGCAATCATTGGCTAGGTATAGAGAAGCGGTGTGTCGTTTGTGTCGCCGCGAAGGTGCAAAGCTCTTTCTGAAGGGCGATCGCTGCTACAAACCTGCATGTCCAATTGAAAAGCGCGGCACACAGCCGCCTGGACAGCACGGCAATTCCCTCAGACGCGGTAAGGCCCTGGTTGGTTACGGCCAACAGTTACGCGAAAAGCAGAAAGTTAAACGCATTTACTTCATCCTTGAAGGCCAGTTCAGAAACTACTTCGAACGTGCTGCAAGAATGAAAGGCATCACGGGAGAGAATCTTCTGTTTCTGCTGGAAAGACGCCTGGATAATGCAGTCTATCGAGCTGGCTTTTCCACCTCACGAAGACAAGCAAGACAACTGGTGAATCACGGTCATGTAATGGTCAACGGCCGAAAAGTGGATATCCCCTCTTTTCAGGTGAAACCCGGCGACGCCATAAGTATCAAGGAAACGAGCCGCAAGAACCCGCATATCGAGGGCGCATGGCAGACTGCTTCGGGGCGCGGACGACCGTCATGGATAGCGGCCGACGGCGCAGAGATGAACGCACGAGTTTCTGGTCTGCCCGTACGCGAAGACATCGATCGGCTCATCAATGAGCAGCTAATCGTCGAGCTTTATAGCAAGTAGTTAACCCGGCTGCGGGCGCCAGCGAAACTGTGGCGCTCCGGTCAGTGCATTTTTATAGGAACCTGAACGCTATGGCTATGGATCAAAATAATCTTTGGACTGGGTTTCAAATGCCGCGTCGTTTGGCGGCGGATACGGAGACTCTCACGGAACGTTATGGACGGTTCTCCGCGCAGCCGTTTGAACGTGGATTTGGAACGACCGTAGGAAACTCACTTCGCAGAGCGCTGCTCTCTTCAATTGAAGGCGCGGCAATCACGGCCGTGAAGATTGAAGGAGTGGAGCACGAGTTCTCTTCGATCAAGGGGGTCGTGGAAGACGCGACTGACGTTATCCTGAATCTAAAACAGGTGCCCTTCAAGCTGCATAGCACTGAACCAAAGACTTTGAGAATCTCCAAAGATGAAGCTGGTGAAGTCACTGCCGCGGATATCGAAGCTGACGGTGACGTGGAAATCCTCGATCCGTCCGTACACATTGCGACAGTGAGTGAAGGTGGATCTTTGCGTATCGAGATGCGATTGAAGCGGGGACGTGGATACGTATCTGCCGATAGAAATTTCGATGAGGATTTGTCGCTGGGCTATATACCTATTGACTCGGTCCATACCCCCGTCAAGAAGGTCAACTATCATGTTGAAGCTGCTCGTTTGGGGCAGAATACGGAATTTGACAAATTAACGATCGAAGTGTGGACCGATGGTTCCGTCAAGCCGGAGGATTCGATTGGTCTGGCTGCAAAGCTGATCAAGGACCACATGTCGATCTTCATTAATTTCGAAGAAGACACCGACGATTTTGCGTATGCGAAAATGGAACGGCCGCCATTGCCACGCAACGATCAACTTGATCGGTCAGTCGACGAGCTGGAACTTTCAGTGCGCTCCTACAACTGCCTCAAGAATGCCGACATCAGGACTATTCGGGATCTGGTCCAACGTACTGAGCGCGAGATGCTCGCCACGAAGAACTTTGGCAAGAAGTCGCTGGGCGAGATTCGCGACATCCTGCGCAGCATGGGGCTGGATTTCGGAATGCAGTTTGACGAGCAGGGCAATCCAATTCCCGGCACCGGTGACGGCGAGACGAGCCTTGAAGGCGAAGGCGGCGAAGATGAGAACGGCGACGACGAATTTGAAACGGCGGTGCAGTAGAACAAGTCATGCGTCATCGAAAGGCACACAGAAAACTGGGACGAGATGCGGAACATCGCATGTCGTTGTTGCGCAATCTGGCAACGTCGCTGATTAACGC
>JBHEMC010000201.1:0-3793 GCA_046262775.1 Pyrinomonadaceae bacterium
GTATGGAGCTGATCAACTCGGTTAAGAGCGAGTTTGCCGGCCTCAGCGAAGAGCTGACGGATGATGCCGTCTCTATAGACGATATCGACGTCGTGCTGCAAACGCTGGAACGGGCGACGAGTGTCGAGGCCGAAACGGAAGAGCCGTTGCTTGAGGAGACTACTTCGTCCGTTGAAACCGACGAAACCCTCAGTGAAGAGGTCGAGCTCGATCTTTCGGCGGGAGAGATGGACAAGACTTCCGATCCGATTCGCGTCTACATGCGCGAAATGGGAGTTGTTCCACTGCTCACACGCGAACAGGAAGTGTCAATTGCCAAGCGTATTGAACGTGGGCAGAAACGCGCTGAGAAAGCAATCGCGCGTTCGCCAATTGCCGTAGTGGAACTCTTCAAGATTGGAGACGAGCTTGCCGCTGGCACCCTCAACATTCGCGAGGTCGTGGCGTTCTCGGATCAAATGGAAACCGAAGAGCACGAGGATCGCAGCGAAGAGTATCTCCAGTGGACCATTGAAGGATTGCAAAACATTCGCCAGCTTTATAAGCGCGGACTCAAGGAGTTAGAGCGGTTTCGTTCGGAGCTGAAACTCTCGCGGGGTAAGCGTTCAAAGAAACTCCTGCGTTATCGTCGTAAGCTCGCGCGCACAAGATTAGAAATAGCAGGGGAGATCCGCGGCTTACATCTGAAAGAAGCGGCACGGCAACGGTTGATTGCTGCAATAGCAGCAGTTCATAAAGAAACTCGCGGGCTCGAGCGTGAGATCGAAAGTTCTTCGGAAAAGCTGAAACGAAAAGGTTTAAAGGCGGACAAGCAGAAGGACTTTCGCCGGCATATAGCTACAGCCAAGCGACGTTTGAAGGAGATTGAAGAGGAACATCATCTTTCGCCGTTGGAGATAAAGCGATCGCACCAGATGATCGTCATCAGCGAAGCACAAACAGCGCAAGCGAAGCACGAGCTTACCGAAGCGAACCTTCGTCTCGTTGTTTCGATTGCCAAGAAGTATCAAAACCGCGGTTTGCAATTTCTTGATTTAATCCAGGAAGGTAACCTTGGATTGATGAAAGGTGTCGACAAGTTTGACTGGCGCCGTGGGTATAAGTTTTCGACTTACGCTACGTGGTGGATTCGGCAGGCGATTACGCGCGCCATTGCCGATCAGGCGCGAACGATCCGTATTCCTGTGCACATGATTGAAGTCATTAACAAGCTTAAGAATACGTCACGTGAACTGGTGCGGGAGTTGGGTCGAGAACCTACCACGGAAGAGATCGCGAAAAAGATGGACACCTCTGTCGATAAAGTGCGGAAGGCGCGCAAGCTTATGCAGGATCCGATTTCCCTCGAAACCCCGATCGGCGAAAACGGAGACTCGCAACTAGGAGATTTAATAGAAGACAAGTCCAGCGAGAGTCCGGCAGCACGGGTGATCACTTCGAATCTGCGCGAAATTGCAGGTGATGTGCTGCAGACTCTGAGTCCACGAGAAGAGCGCGTTATTCGTCTACGTTTCGGGCTCGACAATGGTGGCCATGAAAGAACGCTGGAAGAGGTCGGACAAAACTTCAACGTGACTCGTGAGCGCATCCGCCAGATTGAAGCGAAGGCGCTCAGAAAATTGCGACATCCTTCACGGGCGCGTTTACTGAAGAACTTCCTCGAAGGCGAGGGGCAGTAGGTTACGGAAAAAATTTATTAGGAGCAACAAACATGAGTGAACTGGTGAGAGAGGTGAGCGACAGCTCTTTTGAGAAGGACGTTTTGGGAGCTGACAAACCTGTGTTAGTCGATTTTTGGGCGGAGTGGTGTGCCCCGTGTCGAATGTTGGCGCCAACTGTCGCGGCAGTGGCTGAACACTACGGGGACACCGCGAGCGTGGTTAAATTGAATGTGGATGACAATCCTTCGACCGCTCAACGCTACGGTATCAAGGGTATTCCAACCTTGATTCTGTTCCGGCAGGGCAAGGAAGTTGAACGCGTGGTTGGTGCAACCAGCAAGGAATCAATCACACGTATGATTGAAAAATATGTGACCTTCGCGAAGGCCTGAGCGGCATCGCGTCAATTGCTCACCCAGGCCGAACCCCTCGTTGGGGCTCGGCCTTTTTCTTTGAACGTCTAAATATTTTTAACTGATCGCCCCGGCTTAGCTACCCTCCCTGCGAAATGCCTCCGGCTTTCCGCGATAGCGTTAGAACAGGTCTGGGAAAGTGACTTTCTTAAACCTGTCTCTTTGCAATCTATATGTAGAGTCCGTCAGAATAAGCATATGATCGAAAGTAACCCAGCGCGATTGATCGTCGGCATGACGGGTGCAACAGGTTCGATTTTCGGAGTTCGGCTGTTGCAGATGCTTCATGGATCAGGAATCGAGACTCACCTGGTCATGAGTAAGTGGGCCGCACGAACTCTGACACATGAAACGCCTCACGCAGTGAAGGAAGTGCAGGCTCTCGCAACCCGAAGTTATCGATTGGCAGATCAGGGAGCCGCAATCTCCAGCGGTTCATTTGTGACTCTCGGCATGGTAATCGCACCGTGCAGCATGCGCACACTCGCTGCTATAGCACACGGGCTCGGCGACAACCTGATACACCGTGCTGCTGATGTGATTTTGAAGGAACGAAGGAAACTCGTACTAGTGGTGCGAGAATCCCCCTTTAGCGAGATACATCTTGAGAATATGCTGAAGTTGGCGCGAATGGGCGTGGTAATCTTGCCGCCATTGCCGGCCTTCTATAATCATCCACAGAACATCGACGATATTGTTAATCACATTACCATGCGCCTGATCGATCAGTTTGATATTCATCTTGATGTGATGAACCGCTGGGATGGCGTGTTGACAAATCAATCGAGAGTTGAAAAGGAATAGGGGATTTATCATGGGTGAAATGGTTCAATTTACTTCAAACGGGGGCCATACGTCCGGCTATCTTGCTATTCCCGAGAGCCGGCGTGGGCCTGCCGTAGTTGTGATTCAGGAATGGTGGGGCCTTGTCGATCACATTAAGGACGTTTGTGATCGGTTCGCCGCAGAAGGGTTCGTCGCTCTTGCACCCGATCTTTTCCACGGCAAATCTGCAAAATCGCCGGACGAAGCAGGGAAGTTAATGATGGCGCTGCGTATTGATGAGGCTGAAAAGGATCTTAGCGGCGCAATCGATTATTTAAAGAATCATGACGCTACTTCGAGTGAGAAAGTTGGAACCATTGGCTTTTGCATGGGAGGCGCGCTGTCGTTGTATGCGGCTTCCAAAAATTCTCAAGTGGGAGCCTGCATAATTTTTTACGGCGGACATCCGAAGGTAAAGCCAGATCTGCCGAACCTGCAGGCGCCCGTGCTCGGCATCTATGGCCAACGCGACAAATCGGTTTCTCCCGAAGTGGTCCAACAGCTGGAGCAGCAAATGGTGGAGCTCGGAAAATCGTTTGAAGTGCATATTTACCCAAACGCTGATCACGCATTCTTCAACGGCGACAGACCGGAAGTCTACAACCAAAATGCTGCTGAGGATGCGTGGCGAAGATCGATTGAATTCCTACGAATGCATCTCGAGCTTCAGACTGGGCGATAACTGCGGCTGTTCTCGAACGAATAGCTTAACTGATGCCATTCCGCGGGCTAGCATCTACCTACTTTTGGGAGACCACTCACTTTGCAAAAAATTTCCAGTCAGGAAGGGGTCAAGCGGAGCGCGACCCCGCCCAAGCTTCACTAGCTTCAATCCATTAGTCAACTTTGCAATCTTCACCAGCATCCACCTTCCTGGGACAACTCATTTTGCAA
>JBHEMC010000202.1:0-3772 GCA_046262775.1 Pyrinomonadaceae bacterium
AGCTCCTTGAAGAAGGGCTCTGTCGGCACACCTACCTCAGGGGCAAAGGCGCCTCTCCGAGTAATAACTCCTCGGTGAATCATTCTCGCTCCGATGGCGGGGGCATGGCCGGTCCTGTGCTGCACTCCATTTAGTCCTCGATATGGGCCACTAAACATTTCCGCTGTGTATTCCATCTCGTCGTCGTTCTTCCTTCCGCGCAACGCCACTCTCGTACAACCGTAATCGATCGGCTCCATTGTTCGAGGAGGTAACTTATCAATACAAGCGGCCAAAACCTCTTGAGGTATCACTGACACACCCTTTATGGCCATCGGTTCAACAGCGGTTAATCCAAGGTCGATCAACAAACCAAACTTCTCAATCAGGTTTTGACTAAACCCTCCCTTTACATAAACAGTTTCCACTCCCTTTTCTGCGAGGGATCTAGGTAACGTATGTGGCTCTATATGTGGGAAGTAACCTAAGCGAGCTTTGCCGATCGGGTGCGGAAAATCAGATTGTTCCAACAGACCTTCTTTATAGAGACTGTAGAAAGACGGTTTTTCGACGTAGTTGCCGTTTTCGAATACAACAGGCTTCAAAGTGAACAGTGCCCACAATCCACCAACGTCGTAGGGCAGCATCAAAGGACCTGTAGTTTTCTCCAGGCTAACGGTCGCGAAACTCATAACGACTGATTCGACTGAGTCAAGCTTGTCAGCCAACGCGCGAGCAATGACGTTATTGATTCCAGGTCCACTTCCCAGACCCAGGACCGCCGTTAATCCCGCGCGCGCGAACTCCCTATCCAGGCTTAGCTGTGCGTTCATGATCTCAGGAAACGTTCCCAGATCCAGGTAATGCGTCCCCGCTTCAAGGGCGGCCTCCAATGCGAGAAGCTGCAGCTTTCCGGCGTGCGCCTCATTGATCATGACGTCAGATTTCTTTGCCAGGTCAACGAGGGATCTCTTGTCAGTTATATCTACGGCAGCAGCTGTGACTTTCTTGGAACGCAATTCGGTGGCGCGCGACTGCGCGTCTTCAAACCGCAGATCGGCGACGACCAACTCAGTCACCTCGTCGCTGTCGATCTCAAGAAAATCGCGCGCCGTCGCCAGGGCGACGTTTCCGGCACCACCTAGAATGAGTATTCTCATCAATTATGACTGGAGCTATTTCAGAGAAGGAGCTGCCCTTGCTATGCTCGCTTGCTGTTTGGCAGCACGAAACAATTCAGCGGGATCGTGAACAGCGCCACCTTTGATTACCCGAAAGATTCGTCGAACGTTGCCAATATCAGCAATAGGATCTGCCTCGAGGATTAACAGATCGGCCAGTTTACCTCGCTGGACGGTGCCAAGATCCTGCTCTCTTCCAACCATACGCGCTGCATTAAGAGTAGCGGCCTGCAAGGTTTCGCGAGGTGTTAAGCCCGCTTCTACAAGCAACGTGAGCTCCAGCTGACTGGACAAGCCCAACACGACTCCTGAACCCGAGCTCCCGGTATCGGAACCAGCCACGAGCAAAATTCCTGCATCCCAAACCTTCCGCGTGTTGGCACGCACTATTGGAAGCTGTTTTTTTAGGTATGATAGGTTGTCCCAGCGAGCCTCCCATTCTCGTACGGTCGCTGGACTCATCCCAACCTCAAAGACTTCCCGCTCAACCAGACCGCGAACGTTGAAGCTTTCTTCGCGCTTCGCCCACGCTCCGAGATCGGAAATTGATTCGAAGATGGTGTGAGTGGGAATGTAGACAGCATGGTTCCTCTTCATCAACGAAATAAACTCATCGTCAACAGGATCCGAGATGATGCCATGCATCAACCCATCGGCACCATCGCGCAGGACCTCTTTAGCAAACTTCAAGACCGGAGCATGGACGTAAGCTTTCAGCCCTTGGCGATGAGCTTCGTCGATGATGGCGGCGACTACTTCTGGCTTTAACATTGCTCGCGGCTGTTTAGTCACGTACGAAAGATCATCGTAGATAATCTTTACCGCGTACACGTTTGCCGCCTTGAGTTCGCGGACCTGTTGTCGAGCTTCGTCCGGTGTCTCGGGTGTAAATGCGCTAAGGGTGGACCCGTGTCCTCCCTTAGCACCAAAGCGAAGGCCAACTCCAAGGAAGTGAGGGTAAGGAGCAGCATCATCCGCCGCCAGCCGCTTGAGCTCGGCTGAGGACTTTAAATCGATGTGTCCGGGAGCAAAGATATACGTGAACCCCCAACCCAACATCTCCATAAAATTCTTTCGTAGATTTGGTTCGCCCTGGTTGAGACTAAAAGTTCCATCGCCGAGGTGGTTGTGCATATCGGCCAAACCAGGAACAACGTACATGCCGCGCGCATCAATCATTTGCGCCCCTCTCGGGATCGCTGTTGTTTCGCGTCGACCAACCTGGCTGATTCGAGTGCCTTCAATCACAATCACGGCATCTGGTATTGGCGCGCGACCCGTCCCATCAATCAGCGTCGCTCCAGTGATTACTTTGGTTGTTTGCGCCTGCACTCCGAGCAGCACTGAACCAAGCAGGAACAGCATTAATACCAGGGTTGATAAATTCTTCATGCCGTATACCTTGCAATTGCGTCTTCGTTAATCTTTACTCCCAATCCCGGGCCTTGGGGTATTTCAACATACCCATCGGTCGAAATTCTGATTGGCTCCTGCAAAAGCACATCCCTGATCTCGGGCGTCCATATCGCAGGTTCGTACAAGTATTCGAAGTACGGACAATTGGGAATTGCGCCCGTCACCTGCAAGTTAGCGGCTGCCCACAGGCCACCGATCCCGCCCGTATGAAGAATGCAGAACTTATTTGAGGCTTCAGCAAGAGCGGAGATTTTTCGACTTTCGAGGATGCCACCACACCAGTGCGGGTCAGGTTGGACAATGTCATACGCTTCAGCTTCCAGAAGATCCCGAAACCGATAAATTCCCCATTCAAGTTCGCCACCAGCTATGGGGATACCGACTTGGCGCGTGAGTTCTGCAAGGCCACGCAGATCATCCTTTGGAAGAGGTTCTTCAAGCCATTTAACGTCTAGTTTCTCTAACTCTTTCGCCATCCAGAGCGCGGTCTGCTTTGACCAGAGGGGAGGCTCAGTGGCCCATGCCTGGTTCGCATCAACCATGATTTCCATTTCATCGCCAATGGCTTTTCTGACTTCTCGGACTACGTCCAGGTCCTCTCGCGGATCTAACCTGTGCGCTCTGAGTTTGATCGCCCTGAAACCTTGGGCGAGAAAGTTGCGCGCATCCTCCGCATGCTCTGCAGGAGATTTGAGTTGTACAGTCGACACATAGGCTTTGACCCGATCCTGGCTTCCCCCAAGCAACCTGTAAATTGGTTGACCACATGCCTGTCCGATGACGTCCCATAAAGCAATCTCGATTGCCCATGGTTTCGGTCCGATGAATGCCGCATATCGCAGTTTGCTCATGATCCTCTCTACTCCAAAAGGATCGGCACCAATGAGAATGGACCGGAGATAGGACAACTGTGAGCCGCTAACTCCCATGACATGTTGGGGCGTCAGCTCGACAGCACTGCCTACTTGCCCTTCGTCGGTAAAAATTCTGATGAGGCCAAGAGGAAAACATTGATAGGCTGCAGAAGGATCCCAGGCCGGCCGCAGGGGAGCAGCCAGTGGTATCTCGAGGTTTAAAAATTTAACGTCTGTGATCTTCAATCGAGTGTGTCGGCCACAGAAGCGATAATGGAAACCGCAACTCTAAATGACGGGTAAAGCTTTCGGGGAATTACGAACTGACGGTGAGGTAATTAT
>JBHEMC010000203.1:0-3741 GCA_046262775.1 Pyrinomonadaceae bacterium
GCGATAGTCTAAGCATTATGCCTCTAACTGCAATGGGCATTGATGAAGTCGGAAGGCAATTGAGGTGAGGCTTCGGGCTATGCCGCATTAACCACCCGAGCGGGATATCGTCTGCGTCTGATAATACATATTATGTTAGATGGTTAGATGGTTAGATGGTTAGATGGTTAGAAGAACGTCACAAACGGCTTCCAGGTCTATATGTGAGATGTTTAGAACCTATTAACTGGCGCGCTGAGGAAGATTGGGCCGGTGAAGGAAAATCGAGTCATATACATCTCGGACCTTGAAATTGCACATTCGATAGAAGGTATGTGCGCGTTCGTACTCTTCGTTTACCAGGACACAGACCGACGTGGTGCGTGAAAGCAAATCCCGGGAAAGTTGCCTTAAGCATTTCCTGCCAATTCCTTTGCCCCGCTCGCTCGGGTTCACCCAAACACCTTCAAGGTAGATTACAGCCGGCGTGTCAGCCTGAATGTCGGCCTTGAATACAAGCTTTCCGTCGTCTTCTAATACCCAAACACGACGCATTTCTATTCGGCGTGCGCATCTTGCCCGAAAGCCATCAGGATCATCCTCCATTGGATTAACCCCGCTTTCGAATTCAGCCATCTCGGCTTGCACTGGTACGATTTGGTCGAGATCTGCGAGATTGGCAAGCCGCAGGCCTTGAACTTCATCACGCAGCTCCATAGCCCGTCGCAACTCGAAGAGCATTTCTCTGCAAGTGAGCCTCATGTCCTGCCCCTCGTCCGCGTAGTAGTTCCAGAACTGCTCAACCTTGCCCGTTTCTCCCAAAATCATGTGTGTGTGTTGGAACCCTTGTGCGACGAATCCAAACTCTTTCATCGCGCGGGCCGTGCGAGCTTCAATAAGGGTGGCATGTCCGATCAATGCGACGCCTTCCAACCGACCTACTGAATTGCGACAGCCATAGAACGTCCCCCGATTGTGAGGGCTTATCAGTCCGTTGTCGCGGATAAATCCCGCTAAACAGACGGTGTGTACGGGTCGTTCGGATAAGAAGGAGAAAACCTCGTTGCGATCTTCTTCCGTTAGTTCGAAGATAGCGACGGTGATGTCGACTTCCGGCAAGTAAGGCGTCTCAGCCATTACCCTGGTCATCAGCGCGTTGAGTGATGGGGAACTCTCTTGCTGTGGGATAGTTAGTTCTGTAGGCATGATGTGAGTTGGTGTTGTGTGAATGTTTGGGTTATCCAATGCAGTACCTCGGTAGCTCGGGTAACAATTCCGGTATCACTTTAACGCCATCAAGGCGCTGCATCGCCGATGAACCCAGCAGTTTGCGCTTGCATGTAGGCGTCGCTAAGCAACACACCGTCGCTAAGCAACACACCATCGCTGAGGAGTACACCGTCGCTGAGCAATACACCGTCGCTAAGCAGGACACCATCGCCGAGTAGAAGTCCAGTGCTGCAAAATAACGTGCCATCGCCCAAGAGTCCGCCATTGCTGCTTAAAATACTGTCCCCAAGCAAGACACCGTCGCTGAGGAGTACACCGTCGCTGAGGAGTACGCCGTCGCTGAGCGATACACCATCACCGAGGAGGACACCCAGACCATAGGTCGATTGATACTTAATGATCAGATTAGTTCCTCGGGCATAGGTGCGATTAAGTATGATTCCCTGTGACCAGGTAAACGTCTGTCCCGCAATTGTGGTTTGAGGAGACGGTGCCGTCGGAGTGCCTAGAAGCGGGGTACCAACAAGTGTGGTCGAAAGTAGATTTGTGCGAACGAGCTTAGCCACTCGCACTGCGCCTTCAATATTGATTTCTCCGGCGCCCTGTTCGAACATGTTGAACTTGGGCAGCTGCTGCGCTGTATACATTAAGAGCATTTTGACCATGTTCGGCGTCAGTTTTGGATTGGCCTGCAATAACAAAGCAGCGGCTCCA
Source organism: Pyrinomonadaceae bacterium (assembly GCA_046262775.1). Classification (GTDB taxonomy): domain Bacteria; phylum Acidobacteriota; class Blastocatellia; order Pyrinomonadales; family Pyrinomonadaceae; genus PSRF01. The sequence goes on from JBHEMC010000203.1 coordinate 1,924, forward strand.
GCAGCTATCGGTGTGGCTATCGAAGTGCCGTTCAAATACATCTCACGACTGTTCTCATTTTGGGCTTTGCCGTTATCCGATCCTTGGCCTTGATTGTTATATTCAGCAAAAGCCAGCTTATTGCCAGGAGCCACCAAGTCGGGCTTTATAAGATTATCGAAGTGTCTTACGCCACTGGCGTCTGTCCAGGACCCGCGGGTCGGGCCTCGCGAACTGTAAGTTGTCATTACATCGTCTGCGCGTCCGTTTGTTCCAAAAGTGTTGGAAGCGCCGACAGTGATTGCCGAAGGCTCAATGCCGGGGGAATGTACCCGACCATATAGTTTTTGTCCCGAGTTACTCTTACCGTCGTTCCCTGATGCGGCAGCCACGACCACGCCGGCATCTACTAACTTACGTACAGCGCGACAAACAGGGTCATTCTTGTATGAATCGATCGCCGGCATCCCAATACTCAGATTCACCACGCGAATGTTGTAGGTGTTGCGGTTGTTCATGACCCAGTTGAGCGCGCTAAGCAAGCCGGCCACAGAACCTGCTCCAGCTTTGTTTAATACGCGAAGGTTGATGATGTTTGCGTTGGGGGCGATGCCGAGATACTTGCCGTTGGAAAGTCGGCCATTCCCGGCGGCCGCCTCGGCAACATAGGTGCCGTGGCCATAGCGGTCATCGGTGCGATTCTCACCGGTGAAATCTTTGCTGAATACCACGCGAACGTTGTCGTTAATGCCGAGAAATGATTTGTTACCTGTGTCAATACCCGAATCCACGATGGCGATGCCGACGCCGGTGCCATCGAGTGTGGAACCATCTGACTGCCCACGAACAGCATCCGCCCCCGTCGTCGTGGTTACGTGACCAAGGGACTTCACTCCCCTGTTCAGCGAGAGATGGTTGACTTCGTGGCGCTCTGCCAATTCATCAAGGGCTTTGAGCGGCATTTCGGCCACGAGCGTGCCGAGCTTTGCCATGCGTGCACTGACTGTAACGCCGTAACGTTTGAACAGCTCGTCGAGATGTCCACTCTGCACATCGTCGGCTTGCAGAATGACGCTCAAACGATCTTTGCTGGAACGGGCGCCTTCCATCGCCTGTTGTAAGTCGGGAGATATTTTTTCTCCCTGGAAATCGGCATTGGTTTCGCCAGCTTTGTTTTGGGCATCTACTGGATCGCTTGTTTCTGACCAGCTGATGCTATCTTCGAGTTTGACCTGCTTGAAGAGTCTGTCAAGCAACGCGTCAGTGGCGATGTATTCGTCATATGCACCTGGCGAGGTGGCGCCGAGCAGATGTACTTTTCCTTCCATCGCCGCTTGGGTAAGCGTCTCAGATACCTTGTCAGCAGCACGCTGTCCGACAAACTGATGAAACTCCTCAACGAAGAGAATTGACGTGCCGCCGAGACTCGCCATATCAGCTAATAAAGCTCTCAGCCGCCCGTCAAGCTGCTCGGGAGTTTTTACACCTTCTAACAGCGCATAGAGATTCAGACTATAAAGTTGGGCCTGGCGCAAGTTTTCCGGTACGTCACCTGTCGCAATTTTTCGCGCAAGAATTTTAACTAGTTCTTTTGACTCGTTACCGTCTTCGGCAATGAACACAGGGTTGTTCTGTTTGCGGCGCGATAGAATTTCGATAGTGGAATCAAGCGCAGTTTCATGTCCCTTAACAGAATCGAATCCGCCTTGGCGTGCGAGTTTCGTCAGGTTTTCCGCATATCGGGCGAGTGCTGCATTCTTCGTTTCTGCGCCGGCGTTGGTTGCCTTGGTGATCTCTGACTGCGCGTGAACTCCGTTCATGCTGAGGATTCCTGAGCAT
>JBHEMC010000204.1:0-3585 GCA_046262775.1 Pyrinomonadaceae bacterium
CGCGCATGGTGTGCGGCACCTCGCACGAGCGGACGATCTTCTCATGCCTATGAGAGGTCGTTAAACTGAAAATTCTCTTTAGTAAACTTCGAAAGTCTCCACCTTTCCAATCAGCTGGTCACATTTTTGAGGAAGAGCTTTGCGATGGCTAGCAACAGATCCAGGAGACGCCTTCAATGCACAAATTGGCATTGGCCGAATAGTCGGTTTGAGCATGTGTGCAACGATGACGACAAGTAGCGAGTGGCCCCGCTTTCCAAATGGTCAGGGAGTTTGGGCCTAAGTAATAATAAATAGCGCGAAGGTCAAGCACCGTTCGCGCCACATTCTTGATCGTAAATACGAATTTTTGTCGGACAGGTCAGCGAACCAGCAACTTCTCGGCATTTGTGAGATGTGTTCTCGCTGAGGCCCAATTCCTTTGCGTCCTCTCATTTCGATCAGCCTCAGTTAATACACTGCTATTTCTCATGGTAGTTTTCCACCAATTTCCGGCAGCAGTATAATCGCGAAGTGCCGCTGCAACTTCCCGTCTAAAGCTCTCGTCGCTTGCATCGTGACGGACAAAGGACGGCAGAGTGGAATCCAAGTCGGTCTTTAGGCTAGTAAGCTTCTTATCATACTCGCCATATTCCATACCTCTTTCCGTTGCGTCCTGAAAGCGTTTAAGTTCTGCCAGGATCTGTGTTGCTGCTGCTTCGCTTTGAGAGTTCGGCTCAACAACATTTGTTCCTGGCTGTTTCTGGTCTGACGCGACCGGGGTTTCCACAACTGCGGCTTCGCTACCTACTTCCGTTGTTTCTGGCGATCCGTGCCTCATGTAGAATACAACTAGACCTAGTAACACTACGGCTAAAGCAGCGAGAATCCAGGCGAAGCTGAATGTTGATCGGCCCAATTCACTAGAATCGGACAGGTTGATGTCGTCCTTCGTCACGTTCAACGGGATCGAAAGATCGGATTTACAGCGCTTGCACCGGTTTTTATTCGCGAAGTTCCTAAGCCCGCAGTGTGGACATTTTTTAGAGGATTCCGTGGCGGGATTAATTGTGGCAGCTTTTTGTAACACGATTACTTACCTTCCGAAGGCCCGTGCCGCATCACAGTTATGCGGAATCTCCCAGGCGAGTTTTCTAAACTATAAAGGGAATCGAACAAGGAGCTGACAGGTTGCTCGGTTTCACGCATACCTAAAAGCTCTTAGAGTTGACCACTAGTATTCGCTCACGCCAACCACTGGAGGTGGCAGCAACTTAAAGGCGTTGGCAACAGCCGCCGAGTCGTACTGCATAGTCGCGTTACCAGCGCCGTTGAAATTAAAGTAGGGCGAGCCGAAGCTCGTCCACGCCGGTGATGCTGCGGGCCAGTCAACACGGGCAATGAAATTCCCGCCATAAAAGGCGCCGCCGCCGCCACCGTTTCGGTTGACGTAGCCGGCGCCAATGACGAGAACAAGTCCGTCGAAATCCGTGCCACCATTTGTGGTCAGCTCTCCGGTAACAATCAACAGCCCTGATCCACTACCGGAGCCCATTGTGTAATCACCCTTGCAGAACGTGAATCCTGTTGGGTTGCCGCTCCCACCGTTGGCGAGATAGGTTGCAGTAGCAGGCGACTGGGCTGCACCTTCGATTGCCAACGCCTGCATATAATCGAGAAAAGCACGTGCCTTGGCGGGCGTCTGTAGATATGACGGAATGTTTGAACCCGTCAGAACGGCAGATGTCGGAACGGAAGTCGTATTGCTGGCGGCTTCAGTCGAGGCGATCAAAGCATCTCCCGCATTGGTCGTACCAAATGCTGGAAAGCCGGTGGGCAAGCCCGTGGCATTGTCGACACTGGAATAGACGTGGTTGTTGCTGTTCCCGCTCTCAAAACTCATTGCCGGACTTCCGCCAGGTGCTCCAATGAGGGTCATCATGGCTGGAACGGTCGGGTCGAAGACATTCCTTGAGACAATCATACTCATTTGTTTTTTGGCGCCGCTTGGACCGTAGCCTGTAGCTTGAACCAGTACTCGATCCGGTTGAACAAGAGGGTTGACGGGCATTACATCGCCAGGCGGAAGGGAAACCACCACGTCGTACTCTACGGTGGGACTGGTTCCGATTGTGACCCGAGTACCCGCAGTCTGTCTGTTGGTGTAGGGAAGCCATCGCGAAAGGCGCGCAACAGTTGAAGGATCTCCTCCCAATCCACTAGGGCAGTCATTGGAGCTTGCGGCTACTACGGCGTTGCGGAAAGTTATGACCGTCATCCCTGTCGGCAGTGCCGAAGCACTGTGCGCCGTGTTGCCTCGCAAGGCATTCAGTGCCGCTTGGAGCCCTGCTTCTGCCCCATAGTAAGCTTGTGTTTCAGCCGTCGAGTCGATGGCGTTTGCTGCGGACAATGAGGTTACCTGAATTAAGGCACCTCCGGCCGCAAGAAGGACCATAGCGACTAGCAGTGAAATGACCAGAGCGGCGCCGCGTTCCCCTTCCCGCGTGTTTCGAACCGGTGTTGACTGTAACTTTTCCATAATGCCTCCAACGTTCCTTATCAGGAATGTTCAGTAGTTTTGTAGATTTGCATTGCGCAGCGTGACAGATGAAACCAGTTGAGTTGCCGAGGCACGCTGGTAACCGGCTGAGCCTGACGTTCCGACTGCAGGCAGCGTCACTCTGAGCGATATCACGATGTACTTGGCGTTATCTGGAGTTACTTCAGCCTCGGTGGTTCCGGCCGAGTTCAGGACATTACTGATACCACAAGTACCTGTTGCGCAGTCACCTATTGTGTAAGTAACTCTCTTGTCATAATAGTAAATTGCCAAGCCATCTATCCGATTAGCGATGAGACCTGTCGTTTGGGCTGGTTGCAGGTTCATACGTACGATGAAACTTCCGTTTGCATCGCTAACAAAAACGTATTTCACGTCCTCGCCAACTCCATTCGTCGCCCCGGACAAATCCAGGTCAGAGCGCACTCGTATCGATGTTGCATCTGAATCTCCGGTGACAATTCCATTGGTACTAAGTCCGTAAGCCGCGTTGGCAATTTCTCGCGACATAGTATTAAGAGCGCGCTGGGCGTCAGCAATTGCCGACGATCTTTGATTCTCTCGGTTGCGTACATTAAACGATGACGCCAGAAGAGTGGATGCAATCGTCATGATGACGAGGGTTACAGTTAAGGCGATGCAAAGCTCGACCAGCGAAAAGCCAGATTGTCCGCATGGTTTGGTTTGTGCGTTGTTCATATATTGGTTAACTCCCGCTGCTTCCAGGCTTAGTGCGTTCCTGTGGTTCGCGCCGAACGTATAGTTCGAAGTATTACGGGGTAGCCCGCCCAACCGGAACCTTTCGGATCGACCTGAATTGTGATCGTCTTCAGAGTCGGGTTTCCGCTGACATCGTTATTTGAACCCGTCACCGTTTTTGTGACTCGATAAGTGCGACCATTGCTTACGGTGTCGGGTGTGAGCACGGTCGCTGACGTCACGTTGAGGATTGAGTCAGTGAAGGGTACGCTTCGAAATTGTTCTATCTGTTGTTGAGCAACGCTGAGTGCCACCGCGCGGTCATTCCCACCCGTATTGTATCGAAT
>JBHEMC010000205.1:0-3579 GCA_046262775.1 Pyrinomonadaceae bacterium
GGCTACATCGGCAGATCGCCGGCTTCGCCAATCACGTCGGGCCACTCTTCTTCGCCCACGCTCGCCTCTTCCCCGCCCTCTTCTTCCACAGGAGCCGCGTTACGAGATGCTTTAATCACTTCCGCGTCGACAAAGATTGGACAATCTGCCCGCAGAGCAAGTGCAATGGCGTCAGAAGGTCTTGAATCAAGCACCATGCGGGCGCCATCACTCATACGCATTTCAATGACAGCGAAGAATGTATTGTCCCGCAAACTCGTCACCACGACCCTTTCGACCTGGATTCCCAATTCGATAATCAAGTTGCGCAGGAGGTCGTGAGTCATGGGACGAGGCGGCGCAATCTTTTCAATCTCCAGAGCGATTGCATTGGCTTCATAAGCGCCTACCCAAATGGGCAACATCGTATCGCTGTCAACATCTTTTAATATGATGATGGGCGTACCGCTATTTGGGTCCATCATGAGCGCTCTGATTTTTACTTCGATCTCCATAAAGCAACACCTCGTTCCGCCCTGATCCGTTCGCCCCGGCGACCCCACGCGGGCTATGGGGGACCCCGACTTTAATTCACTAACTCACCGTACAGGCTGTTGGGGTTACCTTTGCTAATCAGCACCTCGACAATATCACCCGGTTGGGTCCGATTCGCCCTGAAGTTAACAACCTTGTGGCAAGTGGAATGACCTGCCATGTCTGCGCTGGATCTCGCACTTTCCCTTTCGACCAACACACTCACTCTGCGTCCCACGTAAGCATTGTAAATCTTCTCTTGAATAGCGGTTTGCAAAGCCTCAAGTGCGATGAAGCGCGCGGTTTTCTCGGTTTCGGGAACTACATCACCCAGTTTCGCAGCGGGTGTACCCGCGCGTTTCGAGTATTTGAAAATGAATAGTGCGTCGAATTCACACTTCTGAACCAGCCGCATTGTGGCTTCAACATCTGCTTCGGTTTCGCCAGGAAACCCGACAATGATATCGCTCGTCACGGACAGCCTGCGTTTGGAGTTCTTAATTCCTTCCACGCGCCGCAGGTAGTCTTCAGAGTTATGACCGCGCCGCATCGACTTCAACATGCGATCGCTTCCCGACTGCGCCGGCAGGTGTACCCAGTCGCAAAGGTTCGAGTATTCCTCGAGCGCCGACACTATATCAGGATGGAAGTCTCTAGGAAACGATGTTGTAAATTTGATCCGTTCAATCCCGGTATTGGCAACAGCTCTCAGCAAACGCGAGAACGAAGTCGCCCCCGCATGCTCCTCAAGGCCTTCTGTCGATCTCGGCCGGTAGCTGTTGACGTTCTGGCCTATCAAATGAACTTCCTTGTAGCCCAGTGAGCGAAGTCTTAGCACCTCGGTCAGAATTTCCCGGGCGCTCCGACTCTTTTCCCGCCCGCGGGAATAAGGAACAATGCAAAAGGAGCAGAATTTATTACAGCCCTCGATAATTGGAACAAACGCCACGTAAGGGGAACGCCTTTCCGCGGGCGATACATCCCACACTTCACCTGCCTGACGCTCGTCCAAATCGATCACAGACACTTCCCCGCCCTGGACGCGTTCAATTAAGGACGGTATTCGGTCAGTCGCTCGTGTCCCAATGATTAGGTCGACCGCCGGAGTCTTATCGAAAATCGATTGCCCCTCCAATTGAGCGACACAACCCATCACACCGATTAGCGGCCTCTTATGGGTCGTCGGGTTCGAAAGCTTTCGGACCTCGCCGATCCTCCTGAGAACCTTTCGCTCCGCACGCTCTCTAACCGAACAGGTATTAAACAAAACCACATCTGCGTTAGCTGGCGAAGACGTCATCTCATAGCCTGCTTTGATCAGGCCGGTCGCCGCACGCTCCGTGTCTGCCACGTTCATCTGGCAGCCAAACGTCTCAATGTAGACTTTAGATTTCATTACGTAGGCAAACTCTTGGTTTGCGGGTCCTTGTAAAGCAAACTGTTAGTTTGCTTCGCTTTGGTAACAACCAATCTCAGGGCTAATCAATCAGGCAACGCAAACTCACAGTTTGCTTTACACTGACCAAAACGCTATCAATTCGCTCGTAGTCTAACAGAAGTTGCGAGCTAAACGCGATACCACGATTTTTGCTTCTTTGCGCAGTGTTGGCCACCAATCGCGCGGCTTGACCACCACTAATCCGACGCGTAGGATTGCCCGAGTTCCAAAAATCCAAAGATAACTGAGAGGTCCCTCATGTCCTTCAACAAAGTCATTCTTGTCGGAAATCTAGGCCGCGATCCTGAACTGCGTTACACGCCACAGGGCACGCCTGTTTGCAGTTTTAGCATGGCTACCAATGAACGGCGCAAGGACAAAGCCGGCGAGATGCAGGACCAGACAACGTGGTTTCGCGTGACTCTTTGGGGGCGCCAGGCAGAAACAGCCTCACAATATCTGACTAAGGGCAAACCGATCTATATCGAAGGTAGATTGCGGGTCGAAGAGTGGACCGATCGTGACGGCAAGCCGCGACATACCCTTGAGGTTAACGCTACCGACATGCAGTTCATTGGTGGCGGCAGAGGAGAAGGCGAACCACCTATGGAGAGAGCTGCGGCGGCAAGCGGCGGCTCCCCGGCCGAACCCGATGCAGCAGACGACGACATTCCCTTCTAGCAGGCTGAAAAACCAAGAACGATCCACGCGGGGAACGCCTCAGCCCGCGTGGGGTGCCTAGGAAATCACAAAAGCATTCTCTTTTTAATCGCGGGCTTCGGTCCCAGCGGGACCAAATTAATAGCTTTGATCCGCGCTCACCGATTGAAGTCGTAGTGCTCATAGTGAGGTTCTTTTTCGAGCGTCCGTGTCTTAAGGAAGTCCCAGGCCGTGCGGTTTATCTTTGGGGCCAGATCGTAGTACCAATGGTCGTGTCCCGGCAGCTCGATTAGTTCAATCGAGAATCCCCTGGCGTTTAAGACGTCTCTGGTGTTTCTCACTGCCGCGAGTGGGAAAAACTGATCTCTATCTCCTACCTGAATGGAGATTGGAATCTTTCGTTTCGCAAGCTCAAATAATCTTCCATCCGCTGAGTTCAAGGCCCCGGCGTGGATTGCGGTCGCGGCAAAATACTCCGACTCCATCAGTGACATATGAAGGGCAAATGAAGCTCCGGCCGAGTGACCGAAGAGATACACGCGGCGCTCGTTGATGGGATACTTAGACTTGAGTTCTTCGACGAGATCATGCAGATAATCGGGTCCGTCCTGTGGAGATCTCCAACCTTCAATGTTGCTTGAATCGGGACCGGCTAAAATGATGCCTTCCTTCTTCGCGATATCTTTCCACTTTTCGACGAGCGACATACCCCTGCGACCCGAACCGTGCAGCATCAAGATCAATGGCGCAGTGGCTGGCGCCTTGATCGTCGAGGGAACATAGAGGTAATAGGCCCGCGTTACTCCTTTAACGGTGATCAGCTCTTTAGTGATTTCGTCTTTGGCACTGCCGGCGGTAAACGGAACGAGGAGTAGCAGAGCTACTAAAACGAGGCATAGTCGCATGAGTATTTCCTTCTGGCCACGAAAACCATGATCAGCGATCGGTTGAGGTAATCAGCATACGCC
>JBHEMC010000206.1:0-3504 GCA_046262775.1 Pyrinomonadaceae bacterium
CGTATGCCCTGGCGCATTAATAAGTTGTCGTGTGGCATCAATATAGAATTCACGTCGGCAGGTGTCAAAGTGTTGCTTCTTTTTTGTCTTTACCCTGAGCTATCATCGGACGAGCCAGGCACAGTTGCCGGTTGAAAGGTGCTATTCTCGACACATCAGCATGAACGGCCTATTAAGTGATCAACTCCTCGCCGAATTGGTTCGTGAGGTAGCAAGCAAAAACATATCGGGAAAATTGCTTATCGAGAAGGATCGAATACAGGTGGCCGTGTATTTCGACGCCGGTAAACTCACCTATGCTGCTGCCAACGTTCGTACTTTCCGTGCGAGCGAGTATTTAAAACGATCTGGATTGATGGTCGAGTCGGACCTACAGGGCTTTAGCGACATCAAGTCAGACGTTTTATTCCTCAAGACTCTTGTCAAAGAAAACCTGCTTGGTGAAGCGATCGTAAATGAGTTGCAGACCAGGCAAGTGTTGGACATTTTACGGCTCGCGCTTGCATGGACTCACGGTAAGTGGGAATTTGACGGACGATCGCGTCTGGAGGAAACCGTCGATCTAAAACTCGAAATAAACCCTCTCTTGATGGAAGCGGTCCGCCGCCTACCTGGTGACTGCATCGAGTCACGTTTTAGGAATCCGGCAGAAGTTATCTCGCCAATTACTACTGCTAACACCGAACAGCTCACCCCAGAGGAAGGATACTTTCTGGCTCGTCTCGAACGGCCGACCCCAGTGAACGAACTAATACGTTCGACAGGACTTCACGAACCTGAAGTCTACCGATTTATCCTTACGCTTGCAGTTGTTGGAATGGTCAATCGGCAAAACTGGAAATACGCTTTCCGCACTTATGAAACACCGAAAGAAAATCCGGTAAAGAGCATGCCTAATCAGGCAAATCGGCTGGCAGCAAAAGAGAACGTCGACGACTTCCTGTCGCGCGTAGAGGCGGCGACCAGTCATTACGAAGTATTGAATATTGCAATTGTCGCTGCGTCTAATGAGATAAAAATCGCGTACTACAACTTCGCACGTCGATATCATCCCGATCACTTTCAAAAACAAGCGAATACGCGACTCCACTCCAGGGTCGAAGCAGCGTTTGCGCGGCTCACACAAGCGTATGAGACACTAATTGAACCGCGAAAGCGTGAAGCGTACGACGCAAAGATTGAAGGTCAACTCAAACAGGAGGCAGCGACTGCCGCCCCCCGAGCGTCAGCCGACTCGATTTCAGCGAGCGAACACGTCCAGGAGGCCGGCAGCGAATCTCAATTGTCTGATCCCGATCGAGCTGAAATGAATTTTAAGGAGGGCTATGCTGCACTCCAGCAGGGTCAGGTCAATAGAGCGATTGCCTTGCTTTCTGCTGCAGCCAGACTTGTTCCCGGAGAAGCTCGATTTCGCGCTTATCACGGGCGCGCGTTGGCGGCTCGCGAAAACACGCGACGATCAGCCGAAGGTGAGTTATTAACTGCCTTAAAAATGGACGAGAATAACGCAGAGTACAGGGCGATGCTCGCTGAGTTATACCGTGATCTGGGTTTCAACTTACGCGCTCGCAGCCAGGCGGAACGCGCACTATCAGCTGATCCGTCGAATCGGACAGCACGCGAATTATTGCGGGCGTTGAAGCAGTAAGTCAGATATGCGCGAGTCGGGAAATTTGCGCTTAAGTTATTAGTATGCTGAAATCGGCGGCGATTATGACAGAGTTGATAGATAAACGCGCAGAAGAAGCATTTCTGCAGTTGAGCTCTACTGCTGATCGTTTCGAACAATATCGGAACCCACACGCATCCCGAATCGCAGCAATTGCAGACGCAATTGCCACAGCATTTCATCTCGCTCGTCACGACCGCGGCTCACTTCGGGTAGCAGCGTTGTTACACGATCTGGGCGAAGTAGCAATGGAACGCGATTACATTCAAAGGGTCACAAGCCTCACGAACGAGGAGCGGGTGGATCTCGCGCGTCATCCCCTAATTGGTGAACGTGAGGCGTCACGAGCCAGTGCGGACCGTGCGGCTCAGCTTCTGGTCCGTTGGCATCACGAATGGTGGAATGGAAGAGGATATCCGGACAATCTCAAACGCGAAGAGATTCCATTAGCTGCGCGCATTCTTCGCCTTGCGGATTCTTATGCCGCGCTTACGGATGTGCGACCTTATCGACCCGCGGTTTCAATAGAAGAGGCAACGCAACAAATCATCGAACGCGCCGGAATTGAATTTGATCCTTCTGTAGTGAAACAGTTTCTTTCGTTGGAATTGCAGAATTTCGACACTCCGCCAGCAGCAGAATTATCAAGACCAAACGGCGAGACAGCTGATTTCGCCACACAAGAACGTGAGTTGTTTTCCTCTTTCAGCCAGTAGCTGATTTGGATTTGGAGAGCTATGGAATTCAGCAACGGTTGGTTGGCTTTTGAACTAGGTGTGCTGCGACGACTTAAGTTTTCGTCGATTGCATTTCCCTTCACCGGCGAACCAAACCTCGGCGCACAACTAAAGCATTGGAACGTAAGAGTGGCGGCGAACGATCCAATGTTATGGTCTTACCTGAAAGCGAGCGCCGTTATTGAGAACCAGTTCGAATGGCTCGACGAGGCGGAAATTGAATCACTCGTTGATGACGCGTACGTTCCCCGTGACACGTTAGAAAATCCAGGTCTGCTGAAGTGGTTTAATACAACAGACTCCTGGTGGTTCGATAATCTCCGTTTCAACGCCGACCGCCTCGAATCGTTCAAGCGTGCTATTGCATTAACAGCCGGCATGATGGTTGGTGATTACGTCCTTTCATTTGACGAGAAAACGCGCGGCCTGCGTGAACCGCTTTCGCTCTCAAAAGTTTTTCGTCAAACGCTCATTTCGCTGCCGCGACCGTTTAATAACGCTCTCAGAAATAAAAGCGCCAATCAGGACGTGAGATCGTTTGTCGCCGAACGTCATCATACTGACCTGCTGTTCCTTAGGTTGCCGGCCCCTGTCATTAAGAATGCGACAGGAAGAGATCCGATGACGGCGTGGCGGGAAGAATGGGTGCGGGGCACTGATGATTTTTGGCCGGAGTTCGACAAACAACGTGGGCCGAGGCTCGGATCACCAGTCCAAAGTAAGCAGCAGTACCTGGGCTTTGTCGAGGACCTGTTGCGCACTGCGTCTCACATTCCCGCATGGGCTATCGCTCACATTGAAAACGGTTTCATCTCACACGAGGAACTTGTAAATATGATCGTCAAGGTGCGTAAAGTCGAATCGATCTATACAAAAGATTTTTCAGATCTGCTGGGAGTGCGTGCTTCCATTGCTGTAGCCCGCAGTTAGACATTGGCCATCTCCAACGTCGATTGCTAATTCTCGGTTCTTTTTTCTTGACGGCGTGAGGTTGAGGTCCAACCAGCCAGCTTCGAATCCGCTAAACAACCATGCATCATCATCACCGGTGTTGCTGCTTTACGCCTGATACAAACCGGTACCCCACGCCTCTTACAG
>JBHEMC010000207.1:0-3406 GCA_046262775.1 Pyrinomonadaceae bacterium
GGAAAGAAGCCATCCGCGTAGTCGCCGAATCCCTTCGCGTTCACGCCCTTGAACTGGATGGAGAAGTAGGTGGTCCCGCAGTTGTCGGCCGGGTAGAAGCCGTACGGCTTGCCGCACGTGGTCTCGCCGATCTGGATCACCTGTACGTCGACGCGTGTGCTATGCACCTGATTACTAATCCCCGCCGTTTTGATGTGATCCTAACTGAGAATCTCTTTGGCGATATCCTTTCCGACGAAGCCGCCGTCATCACAGGGTCTCTAGGTATGCTCGCCTCTGCTACTATCGGTGGCGAGGTCGAACTCTATGAGCCGATCCATGGTTCCGCGCCTGACATCGCAGGTCGGCAGATAGCAAACCCGTTCGGAGCTATCGCTTCCGCCGCTATGCTTCTGCGGCATTCAGCCCAGCTTCCTCAGGACGCAATGGACATCGAGCGGGCGATTGGCCAGGTGCTTGATGCGGGTTTTCGCACTGTTGATATTGCGACGGAGGGAATTACGACTGTGAGCACATCCGAAATTGGCGAACTTGTTACAGAAGCATTGTCGGAAATCGTTGACATGCGTCACGCATACCATGCGGTGTAAATCGGTTGACGGTTTATAGACAAGCTCTGGTCCAAGGGCAGAGCTTGAGAAACTGGGCGCAGGTGGCGGAATAGTATTAACTTACTGTAATCGCAGGTTGGAGGGGCAGAGCGCAGCCTCGGCACCAGATCCAATTAGCAACACACAATTTCGAATTGTTGGCCGCCACTTAATTAGTTTTCTATTGAATTAAGAGTAGGGCGCCTTGAAGCCGCGCGATGCTGCACTCTGCCCCGTTTTAAACCTGTCAATTATTAGTGCACCAGGTTAGACATGCCCACCACTCTGTTTGAAAAAATTTGGCATTCGCATGTTGTTCGAGCTGCTGAGAACGAACCCACCCTTCTTTATATCGATTTGCATCTGGTGCATGAAGTGACGTCTCCCCAGGCGTTTGACGGTTTACGGCAGGCGAACAGGAAAGTCCGTCGTCCGGATTTGACTATCGCCACCGTAGACCACAACGTTCCCACAATTAATCGCAGTCTTCCCATCGCTGACGCAATTGCCGCAAATCAAATTCAGACTCTGCGCCGGAACTGTCGAGACTTTGGCGTGGAGTTGTTTGATATCGATTCCCCAAACCAGGGCATCGTTCACGTGATTGGACCAGAGCTTGGTCTCACTCAACCCGGGATGACAGTTGTTTGTGGGGACAGCCACACGAGCACGCACGGCGCGTTTGGTGCGTTGGCATTTGGCATTGGCACGAGTGAAGTTGAACACGTGCTAGCTACGCAATGCTTACCGCAAAACAAGCCGCACACAATGCGTATTGAAGCACAGGGTCAACTGCCTGATGGCGTTACGGCCAAAGACCTTGCGCTAGCAATCATTGGCAGGATCGGAACGGACGGAGCAACCGGATTTACCATCGAATACTGCGGCGAAGCTGTTCGCGCCTTGTCGATGGAAGGCCGGATGACGCTATGCAATATGAGCATCGAAGCCGGCGCCCGGGCCGGGATGATTGCTCCCGACAATACCACCTTCGCTTACATCAAAGGTCGCCAATTTGCACCACAGGACAATGAATGGACTGAAGCTTGTGCTTACTGGCAAACACTCAGATCAGACGAGGGCGCAGTATTCGACCGGACGGTAGAAATAGATGCGCAATTCCTCGCCCCGTTCGTTACGTGGGGAACGAGTCCGGGAATGGTTGTACCGGTGACGAGTCGAGTTCCGGATCCTTTGGAGGCTATGACGCCTGCGGATCAACAGGCGGCAGCACGAGCGTTGGAATATATGGCCTTGCAGCCGCGAACAAACATTCAGGATATCCCGATCGATCGGGCCTTCATTGGCTCCTGCACAAACGCGCGCCTGGAGGACTTACGGGCTGCAGCGCGCGTCGCAAAGGGCTACAGAATCAAGCCGACAGTGAGTGCTATGGTTGTTCCTGGTTCGCAACAGGTCAAGCAAGCTGCTGAACGAGAGGGGTTGGACCGCATATTCACGGAAGCCGGTTTCGAGTGGCGCGAAGCGGGATGTTCGATGTGCCTTGCGATGAATGCCGACCGGCTGGAGCCCGGACAACGTAGCGCTTCAACAAGCAACCGAAACTTTGAAGGTCGACAGGGTCGAGGCGGCCGGACACATCTGGTGAGCCCGATGATGGCCGCGGCGGCGGCAATCAAGGGACATTTCACCGATGTCCGCGAGTGGCGATTTCGCTAAGTTCGGTTCTCGTTACCGATGAAAATTTGACGTCCGATATTTGTATTTGAACATCTTATGTCCAACGTTTAGACACCGCACCGAACATGGTCGATAAATATCAGATATAAAACAACGTCGGTTTTACAGCTATTATGAACTCCTTTCTCAGTCACTCGGGTGTGGTAGCACCTCTCGATCGTGCAAACGTCGATACTGATCAAATCATTCCCAAGCAGTTCCTGAAACGCGTCGAGCGGACAGGGTTCGGTCAATTTCTATTTTTCGACTGGCGCTACGAGGCTGATGGACAGCCTAATCCTTCATTCGTTTTGAATGAGGCGCGTTATCGCGAAGCAACGATATTAATCACCGGCAAAAACTTCGGCTGCGGTTCTTCGCGCGAACATGCACCCTGGGCTCTTGCGGAATACGGATTCCGTGTCATCATTGCGCCTTCCTTCGCTGACATTTTTGCAAACAACTGTTTTAAAAATGGGATGTTGCCAATCACACTACCCGACGCAGACGTAAAGGAGATTATCACTCGCACCACTCAGAGCAACGGGTATGAATTGTCGATTGATCTGGAACAAAAAACGATTTTGGATTCACACGGGCTCATCAGATCTTTCGACGTTGACGAGTTTCAGCGGTTCTGTTTGATAAAGGGTCTTGACGACATCGGCCTCACGCTCAGGCACGAACAGGACATCAATCATTTCGAAGCTACGCATCCGCCCAGATTCGACACGCGTGCCCATTGATTACCAATTCGTCCCTGAATGAACGCCCGGGTTGTGGAGTTCGATAAGCACTCATCCCGCCATTCGTCGGTGAGGACATAGCATTCATCCAACCAGCCCAGTGCCCAATAGCATTGAAGCTATCGTTCGGAGTCGTATTCCGAAGAGTGCTCGTCTGCGTTACGCAGTTCAAAAGTCGGTGTCAGAGGTCAACTCCTTAAAGGTGGCTGTATTGACTACTTTGCCAAAACTTCCCTGAAAAATTCTATTGCACGCGGATCGCCGGATTCACCGAGAGAACGAATCGCCTGCTTGCGAACCGATTGATTTGGATGTGTTTTAGCGATCTTTATTAGGAGCGGCACTGTTTCTTCTGAGCGACGTTCCCCGATCGCCCTCACCGCCTGAATC
>JBHEMC010000208.1:0-3361 GCA_046262775.1 Pyrinomonadaceae bacterium
AGGATGCCGTCCTGCTCCTGTGGGAAGAATCGAAGGTACTTAAGAGCTCGGGCTGGCTTCCCAAAATCGTCGAAAAGGAAAGCACTTACCTGAAAATTATCACTGAAGTCCTGGAACGAGGCAGTAGGCTCGGAGTCTTCAAAATTCCTTCAGGTGAAATTCCAATCCTGGTAAACATACTGCCGTTGAGTGGCTCAACCTGGGCCCTCAGAAGGTGGAACCTCGGAACGATCTCCAGAAGCGAATATACAGAAGCGCTTATGGACTTCGTATTGCAAGGTATAGGTGCTTCCAGAAGAACTCTAAAAGGCGTCCCCGCAGCTCCCAAGAGAAAGCGAGCGTAAAAGGACCCGGGCCTCTACGCGAACATCAGTTCACGCGCGATCTGCAAGGCCTTTCATCGCGTCTTCTTCCTGCGCAAACTTGCAATTTAAAAAACAAAACTTTTCTTCCAACCGATCGGTTGTGTTGAGCCGTCGTGGGATGGTCGCTTCAAGTCAGCCACTGGCAGTGCAGGCGGCGATCGAGACGCTTCGTTTAGGTGGAAACGCGATAGACGCGGCGGTAACGGCGACTTTTGTCTTGAACGTTGTAGAGCCAATGTCCACTGGCATCGGAGGAGATTGCTTTGCAATTATCTATTTGGCTAAAGAAAAGAAGCTGATTGGCATTAATGGAACTGGCCGCTCGCCGGCGGATATTTCTGCCGACGCATTGATCGAACGCGGCATCAAGGGCATGCCTGTTGAAGGACCGCTGAGCGTCACCGTGCCCGGTGCTCTCGACGCGTTAGCGCGGTGTTTGCGGGATTACGGTTCGATCTCCTTGAGCGAAGCTCTGGCGCCTGCAATCTCTTATGCCGCGCAAGGCTTCGCGGTGACAGAGGTCATTGCGCGGCAATGGGCAGCCGCGTCTTCCAAATTGAAACAAAATCCAGAGTCGGCGCAAGTCTATTTGCCGGGTGGACAGGCACCGGCGGTGGGCCAGGTGTTCCGAAATCAAGATCTCGAGAAAACATTCAGAGCAATTTCAGAGCAGGGAATTGACGTTTTATATAACGGAAAAATAGGCGAAAGCATCGCGTCGAGTATCCAATCGTTGACCGGGTTTATTACGCTTTCCGATCTGGCCGAGCATTCATCCGACCTGATTAATCCCATCAGATGTTCTTACCGCGACCGGTACGAGATCATAGAAATGCCTCCCAACAGTCAGGGCTTGGCTGCGTTGATCGCGCTGAACATTCTCGATGGTTACAGACTAAACGAAATGGACCACGGCTCTGCTGAACACTTACACCACTTACTCGAAGCCATGAAACTTGCCCTCGTCGAGGCACACAACAATGCCAGCGATCCCGACGACTCAACACACATAGACGAACTGCTATCGCAGCAGCATACTCAAACTCTACGAGCGCGTATTGACGCAAATGCAGCGCGACAAGGAGAAGTCACGCCAACCGCAGGCGCCCACGACACAGTGTTTGTCGCGGCCGTCGACGAACAACGAAACGTTGTGTCCATGATTAGCAGTCTCTACAAGGCTTTTGGTTCCGGAGTCACCGTGTCTAAAACGGGTATAGTGCTGCAAAACCGCGGCGCAGGCTTTACGCTGGAGCCCAATAATCGTCACACCTTGCGTCCTCGAAAGCGTCCATACCACACGCTCATGCCGGCGATGATTCTGCGCGATGGCGAACCTTGGGCCTGCGTCGGCGTCGTTGGCGGAATGATGCAGCCTCAGGGACAGGTTCAAGTCATATCCAATCTTATTGACTTTGATATGGACCCTCAATCAGCGCTTGATGCGCCGAGATTTCGCATATTGGAGGATCAAACGATAGCTCTTGAAGATAATTTAAGAGAAAGCGTGGTTCGGGAGCTCGAATCACTTGGTCATCCAATTAAGGCAAACACTACGGAAGAGGAGTTCGGGGGCGGTCAAGTGATTCTGATCGACGACGAAACACTTTATGGTGGTTCTGACAAGCGCAAAGATGGTTGCGCGATCGGATATTAGGTTTCGTGTTTTAGAGAAGTCCACTCACTCATTTCCTTCGTTCTTACGCCGGGCGAGTGACATAAAAACAACGACCACCGATATCAACGCCGACAGCAAGAACGTCAGTCTCACTGCCGACGCAAATGCCTGACGCCCAGCAATGTCTCCACTTATTCCGTTCGCTTCAAGTCGGCCCATGGCGTTGAGCTGTGCTACGGTGAATACCAGGCTAGTCACGGCTACCCCTGTCATTGATCCAAGATTTTTCAATGCGCCAATCATGCCCGAAACGATACCGTACCTGTTCGGCGTCACGGCTCCCATCATCGCATTGTTGTTGGGGGGTTGAAACAAACCCATTCCGATTCCAAACGGTACCAGGCGAAGAATCACGCCAAGAGTACCCGTACTAATATCGAGAGTGCTCAACGCGATTAGCCCGAAAAAGTTGATAACGGCGCCAGTTGTCGCAATGGCGCGAATTCCGAAGCGATCGGCGAGACGTCCACCCAGTGGCGCCGCGACAACAAGAGCGAGTGGCACCGGCGCCAGCAGAGCTCCTGATCTCGTTGGGTCAAGCAATAGAACCCGATCGAGATAGAACGGAACCAAAAATGAGATCGAAGCGATTGACCAGTAAGCCAAAAAACTGCTGAGTGCGGCTGCGCTGAACGTCCATTCGCGAAAGATTTGTAAGTCTAAGAGAGCGTGTTCGACTCGATTCTCAACCATTAAGAATCCGACTGCGAAGAGAATCGTAGCGATCGTCAGCGACAACGCCGTAAGGAGTTCCCAATCCGACTTCGACAAAGCGCTGGTCAACAACAGGAATGCAGTCAAGCATGCAAAGAGAGTGACGGCGCCTGCAAAATCAAAACGTTCAACTGATCTCACGCGCTCCTGCGACGGCAACACCTTCGCTGCAAGTACTGCCCCAATGATCCCAATCGGAACATTGACAAAGAAGATTGACTGCCATCCGACGTGGTCGGTGAGAAAGCCTCCAACTAGTGGTCCAGTGATGGCGGCAAAAGCCAGAACGGAGGCAAGCATGCCAAACGCTTTGCCTCTTTCCTTTGCCGGAAAAGTCTCACCGATCAGGGCTGCACCATTCGCTAGTAGTGCTGCTGCCCCGATTCCCTGGAAACAGCGAAAGACTATCAAGGACCAAATTGTCGTCGAGGCTCCGCATAAGGCCGATGACACAATGAACACGATGAAGCCAAAGACATATAGCCTCTTTCGGCCATACATATCTGCCAGCCGGCCAAAGATGACAACGAGCCCGGTGATCATTAGCAGGTATGACGTTACGACCCACTTGATCACACTCAGATCAGTTTGGAAATAGCGAGTG
>JBHEMC010000209.1:0-3313 GCA_046262775.1 Pyrinomonadaceae bacterium
CTATCACACCTCTTAGCACCAAACCGTTAAGTGCACCGGCAGCGCCTTGAAACACCGCTTGTCCATTAATACGCAGTGGTCGGAACTCTATCGTGGCGCGGCGAAAATCAGCTCCAAACTTCCATTGATGGTTGCCAGCAGCGATAGACAGACCGTCCGTAAAGTTGAATTGCGTTTGAACGTTATTGGCAAAGCCTCCCTTTTGATAGGTGGCCGAGGTAAGACTAAAGGTAAAGTTTCTCTCTCCTATGAATGTCGACGGAAAATACTGCTCATCGGAAATGGGAATGGCCCCGCCAAAACCATCAAGACCATTGATCTCACGCCCCCGGTTCGAACTCCAATTGGCTCGCATATCGTTAATTACTCGCGGGCTGATCGAGTAGATGCCACCCAAAGTCAGTGTTCGGGTCTTTACAATTGTTGGACTGACTTGACTCAAAACTCCACCATTCAACCCTCGCGGTGTTGTATCCGAGGGCGCATAATTGTACCGGCCAAAGAGGCTCAGCTTGCTGTTTACTGTGTGGTCAAGCCTGATACTGGTTGCATCCAGCCTGGTTGGATTTGAATAGCTAGCAGAGAAGAATGCCATCCCAGCGGAGGTATTGGCACCATTTGGAAGCGGAAAGGCATTTAAAAAAGGTCGGATACTCGCAATCGCGTTCTGCCTCGAAGCTAACGAAGGCACTTGAGAAATGGCTGTCAGGGGTTGCCGTAGACGCAAGCCCTCGTACGAGAAGAAGAAGAAGGTTTTGTTTCTGCCGCTGTAAACCGCTCGGCCCCCTTCACCGAAGCGCGGTAGGAACAGTGGGCCGCCAACCACGCCACCAAAATCGTTCTGGCGAAGAGCTGGTTTTTTTAGTTGATTGACATTCGCGAACCAGTCGTTGGCATCCAACGCGTCATTACGAAGGTAGTCAAAGATAGTGCCATGTAAGCTGTTCGTGCCCGATCGGGTCACAATACTTATCTGGCCACCCGGCATGCGTCCGTATTCGGGAGCATAGGTACTGGTAAGCACCTTGAATTCCTGCAGCGCATCAACTGATACCAGGTTATTTGTGCCTCCGGAAACGGACAACCCTGGAATTGAACCCGCTCCCGTCTGGCCCACCACCGCATCCGGCGTAACGCCAAAATTCGCGCTGACTCCGTCAACGGTAAAATAGTTGGAGTCCGGCCTTTGCCCGTTCACACTAAACTGCCCGGGATTGGCTCCCGTTGCTTTCGTTAGAACAATGCCAGGGGATAGTGTGATTAGGGATTGGAAACTCCTCCCGTTGAGCGGCAAATTCGCCACAAACTCGCGATCAACCGTTGTGGCCACAGCAGGTGATTCATTAATCAATGGCGCTTCACTCTTGACATCTACAGTTGCGCTAACACCGCCTGGGTTTAATTGGATTAACAAGGCTTTCTGATCAGCAACATTCAAAACGACATCTCTTATCTCTAGGGTAGTGAAACCTTGGGCCTCCACGCGAACAACGTATGTACCGGGAGGCAACAGTGGGATCGTATAGACGCCGCTGCTCGTCGTTGTCGACTGTCGCTGCAACGTAGTAGCAGTATTGACGGCGAACACTGTCGCGCCCGGCACTATGGCGCCATTTTGATCTTCTACAGTGCCGCTTAGAGTTGCTGTCGCGGTCTGACCATAAACAGAAGGCTGCGCGCAATAAGCGGCGAGCACAAGAAGGGCAGCTAGCAAACCGTAGCGGGTTGAGAACATTCGAAACCGACAACGAGACATGATTAGTACTCCAGAAGATCAGAAGTCAGAGATCAGGAATTTAAAAACAGCAAAAATCGGCTGCGAAGCTAAAAGGTAATATCAGAGATACGCGATGCCAGACTCGCGGTACTCTTGAGTGACGTCCAGAATTGCGAACTATTGATAGCGTCGCCCCTTGAAACGTCGGGAGAGATCGTAAACGCCGCGCTAATAGCGCGGTCGTTCGCGGAACATAAGACGAACAAGCATTCTACTGCGCTAACAAGTTCCTGTTCGTTGCTAACGACTGCCTGCGGCACAACAGCGGATGACATCACAGGAAAGATCGGACTTAGTTCCCGCTCAAGCATAGCGGTCTCCTGCTGGACTGCTTGCGCATGTTGCTTCACTAGAAGCCGCCACTTGGCTTTCGCGTCAGAATCTAACGTTTTTAATTCATCCGGCGAAAACCTTTCAGCCAATGCCTTAAGCGCGCCCGCATGCTTCAGAATTTGCAATGACCGGTGGAGCGTCCGAGTCGAAAACTGCCGAATTGCCTCATCGGTTTGCGCCTGTGGAATATTTCGTCCGGTCAGGTACTGGCGCAATTCTTTGTCGATGGGCAAAGCGCTCGAACTGGGCTGGGCTGTTTCAATGCTCATTGAGCCTGATGCCATTAAAGCTTTTGGCTGGCGCGCCAGCGCTTCATCCAGAGTATGAATGTCCATCATGACCGCAGGATTATTAGCCAGCGGACTCAGGGCGTTAAGCAGCTCATGCTTGCGTTTGTCAGTCTCGGTAATACCTTGAACAACTAAACGACCTTCCGGCGTGCGCGTCACGGTTATCTGCTCACCCATGTCAGCGCCAACTTGATTCAAAAGACGTAAGACTTCGACCGCCAAAGCGGCGGATGCCACGACAGGAGTTGGAGAGTGTGTGGTAGTTGCCGGAGTCGTCGTGACGTTGAGCGCTGGAGTTAGGTCGTGGGGTGCGGACGTGGATAAAAGCTCTTTGTCCGGTTCGAAGATTGCCGGAGCGACATCGCTGTTCGGCTGGCGCTCGAATGCTGTTTCGAGAAATCTGTATTCATGCGTTTCCTCGTCCTGGGTAATGAGCAATGTCTGCTCGATCGGATGCAGATCGGAACGGCGCAAACTCAAAGTGGCGGATTTAACCGCAGAGGACGCTGAGGTATTCGCAGAGCTCGCAGAGATAACATAGACATCGCCTCGCTGTTCGATGCGCCTCGTTGCGTCGTTTCCAGTCAAGGAAGTAAAGTCTTTGGCTGACGGTGATACCTGCCAGATATCCAGACTGCGAATCGCCGAGTGGGGATTTGCGATCTGAATCCGTGGCCTGACGCCATGGTGATAGATCGTTTGCAAGCCGTCTGCTGTACGCCAGTCACCGGCGATAAGCGCTCCTTTAGCATCGTAAAGGCGGCGCGCCGTGACTCCTTTTTCAGGGCTCTGCCACAGCTCGATTCGGAGACGCGAAATTACATTGCCTATCGCGTTCTTCTCTTCCAAATTGATTGTGCGGTGCGTGACTCGACTGTAGTCGCTAGCAATCGCATCCTCGACAAGCGCAGAG
>JBHEMC010000210.1:0-3108 GCA_046262775.1 Pyrinomonadaceae bacterium
TCTATAGACAGAACACCGGCTCTGGTGAGCTTGTGGCAACAAATTTGTTAACTAATAAAGCTTTTCGATCGGAAACTTAGGGGGCAAAGCGGGGGCGTCCTCGCCCGCCTCTTCGTTCAACAATGCCTGTGCTGCGAGCTAGCGGGCGAGTCGCGCGTGCTCCGCCAGCACGCATAGGTTCCGAGTGGCGGATGGTTCGTGAAACTGGTTTCTAGAGTTTTTTCAGACGCAGGGCGCCACCAAACGAGGCGACAGAAATCATCGCATCTCCCGATCCACAAATGGCATTCACTCTGTGAAGCATATAAGCCATGCGGATCTGTGGTTTAACGACTACCGGAGCCACAACAGGTCCAGTTTTCGGCGCCGGGGTAGTGGGTGGCAGCGGAGCTGTTCGCAGGCCACCCTCAGGTTGCGGAGTTCCTTCGGTCGGAGGCGCAGGCGGCACGGTGCGTTGCGTGATCGGCTTTAACGTGAATTCAGAAATTATGTCTCGCTCTTTGGCCAGTTTCGCATTCAACTGAAATGACGCATCAGCAGGAAGGGCAAGGACCACATTACCGGACAGGTTCGTAAACGAATAACGACCGCTGTGGGCCAACGGTCCTGTCATGGTCACATTACCATTGACAGTTTTTGCCGTGACGTTCGTGCTATTGACGTGTTCCAACTCGATGTCGCCGCTTACTGTGCCCACTTCAAAACTGTCATCACCGTCAGCCGAGCGAATGTTGCTTGCTTGTACCCCACCACCAGCCGAGCTCAGGTTAATCCGGCCGCTTGAATCCTTAAGAGAGATGCTGCCCCCAACACTGCCTGCTTCAACTAGTGTCGCTGCACGTTCAATGTAAATGTCGCCGTTCTGCGAACCTGCGTATGCAGCTGCAACACCCTCAATATGAATATCGCCGTCTCGCGTTTGTGCCTGCACAGTTGCGCCCAGGGGCACATTGAGCTCGATATCAGCCATGGACTGGCAATCCGCCTGCTCAGAACGTTCGTCAGATTTCTCGACTATCATGAGATCAATTCGAGTGGCGGGCGGCAATGCGATCTGATCCTTGTGCTTGACCTTGTCAATGCGACGGAACTCGATCTCGTCCGCGTCAGCTGAGCTCGCCCGCACCTCGGCTTTGTCCCATCCGCGCACCGTAATTTCGCCGGATTTCACGCAAACTGTGATTACGACGTGTGGATCGGCGGGCGTCGACCTCTCAACTTTTCCAGAAGGCTTTCGATCTTTCTTGCCAAAAGCGGGGGCGACTGCAGTCAGGGAGATTAAGAGAACTATAGGCAGTACAAAAAACTTCATTATGGGACCCGAATCGGTAATCTCAATGTGACCGGCCGCCCAGTCGAGCATCGGCAATCGTATTCAATAAATTCACCTTACTTTGGTAAGCAGCAAACATAAACTCTGCCGCGTCAGGATCCGTTGGATTACTCTTCGCCGCAGAACGTGTAGCAGCGATTGCGCGGTCAACGACAGCAAGGTTTCGTTCATATTCGACTTGCAATCCTGGTCGCATCTCTTGCTTGTCAGCATTTATTGTTAAATCCAACTTCGCGATCGTCTGGAGATACGTTCGCTCACCTGGAAAAAGCTTCACGGCCGGCACAGATGGTTGTACTGGTCTTCGATTGACCCGAGACTTTTTCGGAGCTGTCGCTGACGCCGAAACATATTCTGGAAGGTCCACTCTCACCGGCGACGCGCCTGGTGCGGGATTCGCTCGTTCGTTTATTGCAACATTCTGTAGACTTGTAGCCGTCGGTGCCGGCGCCGAAGTTCTCAACTTTACCCCTGCAAAGATAACGGCGAAGGCCAAAACGACGATCACACTCGCGTATCCAAACGCTCTTTGGGGCGCAACACCGAACAGGTCTCCGACGGAACTAACGAATTTGGAGGCAAATCCTGCTTTACGCGCGCGAATAGATCGACGTGAATCACTGATCGCTCCATCGATTCTCTGACGCAACAACTCAGTAGGAACCGCCACCTCAAATTCAGGCGCCAGTGCACTCCTCAGCAATGAATCTTCAAGCTCGACTTCACGAGCAACTGCTGCGCAACTGGCGCACGTAGTCAAGTGCAGCATTACATCCTTCATCGCTTCGGTTGAAAGCTCGCCATCGAGGTAGCTTTGCAGCGCAACTTCATCCAAACAATGCATCATCGCTTGCCTCCGATTTTTCCGTACACCCTCGCAAACTCCTTACGGCCACGCGCGACCAAGCTGCCAATGTTCGTTTCTTTCAATGACAGGCTGTTAGCGATCTCTCGATAAGAGAGGCCTTGTTGCTTCAAAAGCAAACAACTTCTCATCGGCTCCTTGATCTTACTTAACGCGCGCCGCGCCTCTTCCATAGCCAGACGTCGTTCGTAGTCTTCCTCTGGGGCTTCAACCATGGCTCCATTGCCCACGACAGTTAGATGATATTCATTGTCACGAACCATTGAGCGGCTTTGTCCTCGCAAAGTGTTTCGCGCCACATTCAGAGTCACACGCAAAAGCCACGCCCGCAGCAATTCCTCGCCGGGCGTGGCGTCGAGATTGCGATAGAGTCTTAAAAATACTTCTTGCGTCACGTCTTCGGCCAACGCCGAATCGCGGACGACTGCCCGCGCCGTACGAAAGACGGCCCGGTGATGGAGGGTGAACGCTTCGTCGAAACTGAGCGGAGCAATCCCCTCAGTCGCGATGTCATTAGGCATGGACTCGATCAAAGCTCTAGCTTGTCCGTTCATCCGGTCACCGCTCTCTCACTTATGCAAACACCGCAAAGTCCTGAGTTGTGACAACTTTATCTACTCCAGGCCACTACGGGTTTTTGCCGGTTTATTGTAGTCTGAATCGTGCGCTACACCAATTACGTCGAACGTACCTTAGGGCGAAAATTCAAGCGAGTTTTTGAACTAGCGGGACGTTGACGTTGAATTGTTTGAAATGGCAGAAAATGGTATGACAAGAGAGCGGCAACCAATTCTGCGCTGGTAACTTGAACGCACGACTCGAACAAAAAGTTCTAGAAAATACCTGAACGCTTCTTTGAACCACGTGTCGCAACGACAAACAGATGTCGAACTCTTAAATAGTCCTTTTC
>JBHEMC010000211.1:0-2942 GCA_046262775.1 Pyrinomonadaceae bacterium
GTATGGACTTCATGCTCGTGCCGGAATAACCTTTCCAGCGCGCGCAAATTCGAAGGTTCATCATCGACAATCAAAATCTTATAGCTCATTCGAAGACTCCTTTAGTTCGCGGGCCGGTCGATCGATTCAGGTTGAACTGGCAATACCACTACGAAAGTCGTACCTCGTCCGAGGGCGCTATCTACAGTCAGTGCACCCCGATGTCGCAGCACGATGCCGTGTGAAATTGACAAACCCAATCCGGTACCGTCACCCACAGACTTAGTTGTGAAAAATGGATCGAAAATCTTGGGCAGGTGCGCAGGTGCAATGCCGCCTCCGGTGTCGCTGACTGAGACTGCCACCGTTTGTTCCTGGGAAGTGGTTTTAATACTTATTTCTCCCGTGTTGTTGCCGATCGCCTGCGCGGCGTTCACCAGCAAGTTCATCCAGACCTGGTTGAGTTGCGCGGCATAACAGTGTATCGGAGGTAACTCTCCATAGTCGCGGCGTAAAGTAATTAAAGGGGAACTGAAATATTGCGACAAAAGCCTGACTGTCGCTTCGATTCCTGCATGCACATCAACCTGCTTGAATTCAGCTTCATCGAGCCGCGAAAACAAACGAAGGTTTTGAACGATTCCTTTGATCCGTTCGGCGCCACCGTACGAATCGGCAGCGATAGAAACCAAGTCGGGGAGAATGTTGTTGTAGCCGATCTCTTCCTTAGCGGCCTTGACCCGATCAGCATCGGACTGAGAGAACGAGATTGTGTCGTAGATGGCCAGAAGTTTTTCCAACCTCAGCACGTACCCGGGGAGGACCGCCATGTTGCTGAAGATAAATCCGGCCGGATTGTTAAGTTCATGCGCGACGCCGGCAGCAAGTTGACCTAACGAAGCCATCTTTTCGCTGTGTACAAGTTGCGCCTGAACCCGCTCTACCTCTGCCTTTCGCCGCGCCAGTTCAACGTTTCGCTTCTCTAGATCCTCTTTGTATTTTCGAGCGTTGCGCAATAGCGTTCGTCGTTCCAGCGCCCGCTCGACGCAAAGCTCCAGCACATCCAGGTCGCAGGGTTTCACGAGATAATCGTAAGCGCCCATTCGGATCGCATCGATTACCCGCTGAGTGCGATCGACGCCCGAAACTATTATGACTGCAGTGTCGCGATAGCGTTCGTTAATTTTGCGGAGTAATTCGATCCCGCCTAAACCGGGCATTTGGATATCCGAAATAACTAATGCAAATTGCTCTCGCTCCAGCCAATCCAATGCCTCCTGGGCATTCGCTGCAGTCTCACACGAATACCTCTCCTGAAGACACTGCGCGAATAAGCTGCGCACCAGCTCTTCATCGTCAACAATCAGTAATCGCCGATCATGATCTTCGGCATAAGTCTGATCGACAGACGACGGTTCCAGTGATTCATTCACCGCGTTGGCTAACATAGTCATCAAGCGCTTTTCCTTCGATCAAGTACCTCTCGCATCTTGCGCGACAATGAATCCGGCAGAAACGGCTTTTGAATAAAGGTGGCGGACTCCTCCAAAACGCCCTGGTGCACGATCGCATCATCCGTGTAACCCGACATGAACACCACCCTGATTTCGGGCCGCATCTCAAGTATTTTATCCGCCACCTCACGACCGCTCAGGCCCGGCATTATTACATCGGTCAAGAGGAGATGAATCGTATCCGCATACCGTTTTGCCAGCGAAATGGCTTCATTTCCATTGGCAGCTTCAAGGACGTGATACCCATACATGCTTAGAGTCTGACGGGCCAACCTTCTTAGCATCTCTTCGTCTTCAACCAGGAGGATGGTTTCCGTTCCGCGAACAAGCTCGTCACTAACAGACTGTCGCTTGTACTCCTGCGTGCCCTCATCGAAACGGGGCAGGTAGATCTTGAAGGTCGTTCCTCGGCCCACCTCGCTATAAACCCAGATGTTCCCGCCCGATTGCTTGACGATTCCGTAGACCGTAGATAATCCCAGGCCCGTGCCTTTTCCCAGACCCTTGGTCGTAAAGAAAGGCTCGAAAATGCGCGCTTGGGTGTCGTGGTCCATACCCAGGCCCGTATCACTAACAGCCAGCATGACATGGGGGCCGGTTTGCGCTCCTACGTGATTCCGCACGTACTCTTCGTCCAAATAAACGTTGTCGGTTTCGATCGTGAGTTTGCCGCCATTGGGCATTGAATCGCGCGCATTTACGACCAGGTTCAAAATGATTTGTTCGATCTGTCCCGGATCAGCTTTGACGCTTCCCAGGGACGGTTCTAACGCCGCGCGAAGGTCGATATTCTCACCGATGATGCGCTGCAGCATTTTTTCCATGTCAGAAACAACCGTGTCGAGATTAAGAATCTTCGGCTGTAATACCTGCTTGCGACTAAATGCCAATAGTTGCCGCGTCAACGATGCGGCCCGGTCACCAGCTTTCTTTATTTCTTCCAGATTTGCGAGTAACGGATCCTCAGCTTGCAGACCGCGCATAGCGAGCGAACAAAATCCAGTAATAACCGTTAGCAAATTATTGAAATCGTGCGCAATTCCACCCGCCAATTGTCCGACCCCTTCAAGTTTTTGCGACTGCCTTAATTGTTCCTCCGTCTCTTTCAACGCGTCTTGAGCGCGTCTACGTTCAGTTACATCGTGGGCCAATACGAGCTTGGCATTTCGTCCCGCGAAGATCAGCGAATGAGAGATTATTTCGACGTCAATAGGAGTTCCGTCCTTCTTCTGATGTTTCCAGGTGCCTGCCGCCTTGAGTCCACCATCGCGGGAAACGCTGTTTAGTAGCAGCGGAATGTCCGTCGCGGGTCGCATGTGTTTGATCGTCATCGTAAGGAATTCTTCCCGCGAGTATCCGTAATGAGCAATCGTGGCATCGTTCACCGCCAGAAATTCAAGCGTGTCGCGGTCATAAACCCACATGGGAAGGGGATTGCTCTCAAAGAGC
>JBHEMC010000212.1:0-2926 GCA_046262775.1 Pyrinomonadaceae bacterium
TACTTCCGCCGTTGCCCTCGCAGGCGCGTTAGTGAGTTGACTAACCAGATTCGTAGGCAAATCGAGAACATAGAGCTCGACACTTCCATCACTCGAGTTCAGCACTTTCCGGCGAGTGGCGAATGCGACTCTCTTTCCATCGCCGCTGATGGTGGGCTGCAGATTTACGTCAGAACTGCGTGAAGCGAGCGTGGTTAGTTGTCGTGAGACGCCGGTGCGCGTTTCGTAGAGATAAACCTGCGATTGGTTGAGACTATCGAGTGCCGAATAGACAACTCGTGTCCCGAAGCGATCGAGCGAGCGTCCGACGCCGTATGACGCGCCGGAAATATTTGTCACGACAGTTGTAGCAACATCTGACAACCGGTCGTAAAGCAGCAGGTCGCTGGATCCATCCGAGTGCGATCTAAGAAAAGCGATGCGTTCACCATTGCCACTGATTTTCGCGTCGGCGTTTTCGATCCCAACTGAGTTAGTTATCTGCGCAAAACGGCCGAGCGGAGCGTCATAGATAATTATTTCGCGATTGCAGTCGATGTTTCTGCCGGTAATGTTTTCGTTTGAGGCAAACGCAATAAAACGTCCATCGTCTGACATCGATGGCCGATCGTTTCCCTCGTCCAGGCGCGTGGCTGCGGTTGAGGGCGCAGTGTGCGTCACCTGTATTAAAGCTGAGTCGTTGAAGAGAAAGATCTCGGAATTGCGATCAGAGTTTTCACCAGTTAGATCCTCAGTCGATGCGAAGCTTATGAAATGGCCATCGCTGGAAGTCGCTGGTGCAATCGCACGCGATCTTCCAAGTTCTAAAGCTGTAACCCCATCCACATTGACGCCTGCCACGATTGCATGAAACGAAGTCCGTGGATCTGACGCGGCAAGGCCGGCAGTGGATTCGAAGGCGATGGTAGTGCCGTCATTGGTAAGTGATGGGTTCAGATTTAGCGATTGCTCCGACGTTGTTGTGATTCTACGTAGTATCGAGGTTGAGCGCGTGGCCGGAGTGACAAACAGCACGAACCCAATTGAACTGAGGAAAATAAGTGATAGAGTTCTCCTGCGGGAAAACATGGTGAGGCTGTTCCTTTCTGTTGGCACACCTGCACAACCCTGACGCGCAAGGCTTCAGTTTGAATCGTAATTCTGCTTCTCATACATGGAAGATGAGGACTTCTAACCCGGAGTATTTTCGACGAGGGGCTGAGGTCCTCGCACTTCCGTTGCTGGGCAGTCGCATTCTACTCTTCGGTCTTTAAAACTCAAGATAAATTTTCTTTCCTCTTAAGTGAAACTGCGGATAGGATAACTCGGTGAAGATTCTCATCAGTGGCGCTCACGGATTGATCGGAAGTCGGTTAGCCAAGTCTCTAGACCGCGAAGGTGTTGAGGTCTGGCGACTTGTCCGAGGTAGCCCATCAACGAAGACAGACATAGAGTGGCAGCCAACAAAAGGTATCCTCGATAAAGAACAGTTAGCTGAATTCGATGTAGTGGTACATCTCGCAGGCGAGAGTATTGCTTCTGGTCGTTGGACCGCTGATAAAAAGAAAGGAATTCGTGAGAGTCGAGTGGTGGCAACGGGAATTTTGAGCACCGCGTTATCTGAGTTGCCGTCTCCGCCACGAACGTTCGTTTGCGCTTCAGCCATTGGCATTTATGGTGACAGAGACGATGAAGTCCTTACTGAGGACAGCAAGCCTGGATCAGATTTTCTCGCGAGCGTTTGTGTGGAGTGGGAAAATGCCTGCAGGCCGGCAATCGAGAAGGGAATCCGAACCGTTAACGCTCGCTTTGGCATTGTTCTGGACACAGGCGGCGGTGCACTCGCGAAAATGTTGCCTCCATTTCGAATGGGAATCGGCGGACGAGTGGGTAGCGGGAAACAGTGGATGAGCTGGATCGTGCTTGATGATGTGATCGCGGGATTGAAACTCGTTCTGCGCCATGACGAAATTGCTGGCCCAGTCAATTTCGTCGCACCGAATCCGGTTACAAACCAGGAGTTTACGAAGGCCTTGGGAACAGCCGTCTCGCGTCCAACGCTGGTGCCTATACCTGAGTTTGGAGTGCGACTAGCTTTTGGTGAGATGGGTGACGCACTGTTGTTGTCGAGTCAAAGAGTTGAACCGAAGCGATTAAAAGAAGTGGGATACGAGTTTAAGTATGCTGAGTTACGTGCCGCCCTTTCGCATGTCTTGAAAGTGGGATGATTCTCTTATACGCAACGCGCGGCCGGTATACGTGGCAGCGTTGATGTGGCTTCGGCTAGTTAACGCGGGCCTCTAAACCAGTGCCGCGGTTGTTTTGCGCGCGCTGGCTTGCATAACCATCCAACTCAAACAGGTACCTGTCAAGCTTAAAAATCTGCTGGTTGGGAAGGTGGGCTTGCTCTTGCTGGCTTGCATAACCATCCAACTCAAACAGGTGCCTGTCAACCTTAAAGATCTCTTGTGCCTCCGAGTCGGCGGATTTTCTTTTGTTCAATTGCTGTTAGCAGTTTTGCCTGGAGCTCCGGCTCCAGTTCTGCGATCTCATCGAGAAAAAGAGTGCCGCCATCCGCGATTTCAAAGAGACCTTTCTTGGTTGTAGCGGCCCCGGTGAATGCTCCTTTCTCATAACCGAATAATTCGCTTTCGATTAAGCTATCCGGAAGGGCGGCGCAGTTAATCTCGACGAATGGTTTGTCGGCGCGGCGGCTTTGTTCGTGAATCATTCGAGCTGCGGCGGTTTTTCCAGTCCCTGATTCTCCTTTAATAACGACCGTATACAGAGACCGCGCCGCCCGTGAAATGTCCCGCGCAAGCTCACGCATTTGTCTGCTCTCACCAATTAATTTCTCAACTTTTGGTTCGGATTCGGTTGGACCGGCATTCCACGACCCGCGGCGTTTGCTGCTGTTGTGACTACCGATTGGAGAGCCGCATGGAGC
>JBHEMC010000213.1:0-2848 GCA_046262775.1 Pyrinomonadaceae bacterium
GAACCTGGGTGTGGGACCGCTGCAATTTAGGGTGACGACCACGCCCACCGTACAACGTTGATTATCTGTACTTCGGGATGTTGTGACAACACGGCATCCCAGTTGGAACGTTAAAAATTTCTGTTTGGAGGGGCCATGTATCGTCGACTTTTGAACTCTCGTTTATTGGTAAGAAGTGTTTTGGTGTTGGCAATCTGTTTGATGGGCTTGGCGCTCGCTTTGACGCTACCGCCAAGGTCCGCGGGTTCGAGTGGTCGTGGAACAAAAGCAGATTCGAAATCAAAAGCGCCGACCATACATTACAAGGCTTCTCCAGTTGTAAAGCCTAACAAAAGAACGATGGCGTCCGGAATGAAGATGGAACCGCTTCAGACACCATCAACTGCGACCCTGTCTCCTACAAATAAATCTATCACCTACTCAGGTGGCCCATTTCTTGTGCCCACAAATGCAAGCGACTCGGCAACGGGTCCAGTGGACTGCGATCAGGCAGATCCGTGCGAAGATTTCGGGCTCACAATAGACATTCCACAGGATTACCGAGATAGCCACCCGTTTGATGTAGTCAGGATTGAAGTGACTTGGAACGATCCGTCTGGTGGACAAGACCTCGATATTTTCCTGGTAGATAATCCTGACGATCGTTCGTATCCAGCACATGCGGGAAACGGGAGCGCGAATCCTGAAGTCATGCAGATTCCTCTAACCAGTTTTCCAGGAGGCACGAGTCAATATTTTGTGAGGGTCGTCCCGTTTATCAGCACCGCACAGGCGTATACAGGAACAATCAATCTGGTGTCGCCTCCAGTACCGGAACCGTCGCCATCGCCATTCTCAGGAATTGCGCCACGCTATTACAACTATTCGCCTGGACCAGGTATCGGTGAAAACGCCGGCGAGCCGACAATCGGTTTTAACCTCACGTCACATAAAGCGATGTTTATTGCAGGTTTGCAAACGTTGCGAGTTACCTTTCCAGAGGACATCCCGCCGGCAGGCTCTGTCTCCGGCGCATGCGACGCGCAGTGGGAAGACGTCTCATACATTCTCACGAGCAAACGATCACTTGACCCCATACTGTATACGGACCAAAGAACAGGTCGTACTTTCGTGTCGCAATTAAATAGCGTAGTACCACCTGCTTCTCCTGTCCTGATTGGGCTTAACAGCTTGATGGCGTTCACTGATGACGATGGAGCTTCGTGGACCCCGGCGCAGATCAATCCACCGGACGGAAGTTACGATCACCAGAGTATCGGGGCGGGCCCATATCCTGCTTCAATCCCACTGTCGAATGCCTTGAATAAAGGCAGCGCGGTTTATTACTGCTCGCAGGTAGGAATCAATGGACTCTGCTCCCGGAGCGACGATGGAGGTCTAACTTTTAACCGGTCAGTCCCGATATTCGGATTAACAGACGGTTGCGGTGGAATTCATGGCCACCCGAAGGTCGCACCGGATGGAACCGTGTATGTACCGGTTCGCGGTTGTAATAACGTCCAGGCGGTTTCAGTCTCAGAGGATGCTGGTACGACGTGGAAGGTGCGGCGAGTGCAAGGAGAGGGATTCACAGCCATGCCACCACCGGGAATTCTAGATCCGACGGTCGGCATCGCGACTGATGGAACGATCTACTTTGCTTACATCAGCGGCGAAACTGACGGTGGACACGCGCGCGTTGCGGTGAGTCATGACAAGGGACTTACGTGGTCGAACAACTTGGATCTTGGTGCGTCGCAGGGGATTCACAACGCAGTGTTTGCAAACGCCATCGCCGGTGACCCCGATCGTGCTGCTGTAGCATTCTTAGGTACGACCGAACCGGGAGATCACCAATCAGCAGGTTTCAGGGGAACGTGGTACGTCTTCGTCGCCCACACTTACGACGGCGGCAAAACATGGGTGACGGTGAACGCCACACCAAATAATCCTGTCCAGCGCGAAGCTGGAATCTGGAATCAAGGCGGAAACAACCCATTGCGAAACCTGCTTGACTTCAACGACATCACCATGGATGACAAGGGCCGTGTGCTCTATTCATATGCGGATGGTTGCATTGAGGGCTGTGAAGTTGGTCCGCCAAACTCGTTCAGTGCGAAAGCCACTATTGCTCGTCAGTCAGGTGGCAAAGGTTTGTTCGCTAATTTCGATGCGATAGAACCTGTCGCTCCGCAACGTGCCTGTTTGAGTGGAACGCGCGATGACCTTGCTTCATATCTACGTTGGCATGTTCCCGATAACGGTGGTTCTCCAATTACCGCCTACAAAATTTACCGAGGCACCTCGGCAGATAACATGGTCCAAATTGGCCAAGCTGAGGGTGGTAAGACTTCCTACAACGATCGCATGGCAGATCCAGCTGTAGCAAACTACACCTATAAAATTTTTGCGGTGAACGCGGTAGGCGACGGACAAGCTAGCAATACGATCGCTTTAACAGTTGGTCCAAGAGTGGAACCAACAGGAGCGTGCATGCTGGGCGGTGTTCAGGTACTCGTGGATCCAACAGGAGATGCAAGCGACACACAACCGGCTCACGATATTACATCGGTTTCTATGTCTGAGCCGGAGGCGCTCTCAGGGAAACTGGTATTCACGTTGAAGGTGGCAAGTCTTTCTACGATTCCACCAGGCTGGCGCTGGGCCGTTCGGTTTGGCGCTCCACAAGCGCCGCCCAGTGATCCGATCGTAGGTCCACAGGAGGATTGGTTTGTATCGATGGTGACCTCAGACGGAGTGGCGCCCACATTTACATACGGAACAACGGGAGTTTTCCAGGGTGCGAGTCGCGTCTTTACCACTCTAGGAAATCTCGATCCAGGAAGTAACGTCACTGCAGACGGTACTA
>JBHEMC010000214.1:0-2841 GCA_046262775.1 Pyrinomonadaceae bacterium
GCCCCACCCGGCCGTCGCCTTCCACGAAGAGCGACAGCTCGACCGGAATTAACGTTCCATCGACCGCCACGATATTTTCCATCTCCAGAGTCAACATTCCCGAGCGCCCCCAATTCTGTGCCCGCCGCACTCTCACAACTCGCGCCCGCGCAATCGCGCCCCTTGCAATCGCAAGTACTCCGTCAATGTAAACCGGTCGCGGCACTACAAAAGTAATTGTGCTTCCTTCCTTCACGTCCGCTGACGAAATCGGATACAGCGTCTCCACAAGTATGGCCATGCCCGCCTGCATCTTTACTTTCGCTCGCTCCCGCGATGTTTGTTTGCTGCCGCTGCTCATATCAAGGTTGGCCGGCCCGTTAGGAACAACGGTCATCATGTGAAGAATGACGTCAGGCACGCCGCGGCGGCGGAGATCTTCAAGCACAGGCGGAAAAATGTCGAAGTTGCAGTTTGAGGTGACCATTCGCGCCGCGATGGCGTCAGGCGTCATGCCGCTCGTGACCATCGCCAGCACGTCACTGTTTCGCAGGTAACGAACGGGTATGGAGGCGCGTCGTTCAGTGTGAATCGTCGTTTGAGCCTGGGCGTGCACGGAAGTTACGATCAGGATAGCGAGAATCAACCACAACTTGCTTTTCATTATGCACCCTTGCCGGAAGTTAGTTTGCGGAAGTTATGGGCAAGCAATGTGCCGCCCGCAAATCTCACTTAAAGTAAGCAATATGCCAGGTTTGCCCGGGCAGACGTGGGCGTTTTGAACACAACTGCGCGCCAGCGAGCAGTAAGAGGTCGACAGATTTAACAGAAAGAGAAGGCGGAAAGCCGAAAGCAAACCTCGCGCTATCAGGTTTGGTCCGATTTTCTGTGAAAACTGTGAAATCTGTGGACCGCTTCTAGTGGTTGATGAACTCGGCGCGGCCCGAGCGCAGTTGGAGTCCATCAAGGTCTTCTTCCTGAATAAACTTTACAGCCATCACGCCATACTGCTTCAAGCGCCGATAGAGTTTGCTTCGATCAATCCCCAGGGCCGCTGCTGCACGCACCTGGTTTCCACCAAACTGCTGGAGTACGGAGAGAATGTAACGCTTCTCGATCTCCGCCAGCGGTACAGTGTCGTTGATGTAAGCTTCAAGTATTCGCTTCAGGTTGGACGGATCCTCAGAAACGCACCGTTGGTTCGCGAGTTCGAGCGGCAAATCGTCGACACTGAGTTCGTCGCCCATGCTGATCGCCAGGGCGTATTCAACCGCGTTCTCAAGTTCGCGAACATTTCCCGGCCAGGGATAATCAAGCAGAGCGCGCATTGCCTCAGGAGTGAAGCGGCGGACAGGCTGTCCACTTCGCTCCGCCTTCACGCGACAGAAATGGTCGATCAACAAACGCACGTCGTCGCCGCGTGTACAGAGTTCGGGTAAATGGATTGGCAGTACACGAAGGCGATAATAGAGGTCGGGACGAAATCGGCCGGCAGCGACTGCCTGCGCGAGATCGCAGTTTGTTGCGGAGACGATGCGAACATCAATCGCTATGTTGGCACGGGCGCCGATGCGTCGAACAGTGCGCTCCTGCAGCACACGAAGCAGTTTTGCCTGCGCAGATAAGTTTAATGCATCGACTTCATCGAGGAAGAGTGTGCCGCCAGAGGCTTTCTCGAAAAGGCCACTACGGTTTTCATGCGCGCCGGTGAAGGTACCGCGCTGGTGTCCGAAGAGTTCGGCCTCGATTAGCGTTTCAGGGATGGCTGAGCAGTTGATGTCGACAAACGCTGCGTCACGTCGGGGGCTCAGGTCGTGGATGGCGCGGGCAGCGAGTTCCTTACCCGTTCCTGTTGCACCTGTCAGTAACACTGAAGCGTCAGTTGGCGCGACACGTTCGATGACGGCGAACAGTTTTTTCATCACCGGCGATTCGCCGATGAGTGTTGGTTTAAATGTTGATGGGTGGAGTGGCAGTTCCGGGAAATTAGATCCTCCCGTTGAACTGTCACTGGACCAGTTGTCAATAGCAGTGGGAGTTGCTAGGGGCATAGCGGGTCGATAACTCCTGAATTGCAACAACAATCAGTTGGCTTTCTGATTGCGCATCGCGCAGATGTACTTCTTGGGGTCAGGAGCACTCCTTTCGATCGGGCTGGTAGAACTAGACTGCGAATTACCGGAGAATTGCTAAAAATTGGAGCTGAAAATTCGATAGATAACCAAAGAAGGAGCGCTCCCTCCCGGATTTTGCAACGAAAGTCTGCGTCAGCAATTGCTAACGCCGAAAAATGATTTTGATTTTGCTACTTCGATCGCCGTCACAGTAGAAGCTAACGATGTTTAAAGCCCCGCACCCTTTCTTGGTTCGGCTAAACGCCGAGCGGGGACTCAGGCAGGGTTTCGTACGTGATTATCCATGAGGCAGTCGAGCAAATGTCGGGCCATGCAATTTGGTTGCAGACTAATCTTATTTGCATAATGAAGCAAGAGAAATTTCCGAATAGTCATTGGTAGTGTCTCAGGGTGGGAATTGGTTTCTAGAATCGGGACGGCCACAGGTTTCCACGGATGGCCACAGCGCGACCGGGCCCCAGCCTTCACTAAGCACTCATTCAAAGTTAAAAAAATCACCTTCTACAAATTCACAAGTCAGGAAGGGGTCAATCGGAGCGCGACCCCGCTCAATTTGCATCACCACCCCGCCTCACCTGAACCACTGAATTCACATAAATTCACAAGTCAGGAAGGGGTCAAGCGCAAGCGCGACCCCGCTCAATTTGCATCACCACTCACCTTCACCTTACACCACTCAATTAACATAAATTTACAAGTCAGGAAGGAATCAAGCGCAGCGCGACCC
>JBHEMC010000215.1:0-2832 GCA_046262775.1 Pyrinomonadaceae bacterium
CCGACAAAATTGGCTCGGCAACTTCACCGCTTTTGGTGAATAAGACCGTAGCCATCGTTGGCGGCCCTCTGCCAGCAACGCAGCTGGGCCGCATTGGATTCTCTTCGGCGGGATCTGTAAGTACGGTTATGGATTTGGGGTTGGTGCGCCCTGGGGACAGCTCCACAATTCGACCATCAGTTGATCTTTGGCAGGACCGCTAACCGTCATGATTCGGCGCGAGTCGATTCCTCTGGAGTTCACGAGATAATCGAGTATGCGCGAAGTATGTCTCTGAACGTCTGCGGTTTTTCGGTCGCGACCGGGAGAAACCCTCACGTAGGCGGTAGAGGTAGGATCGTTTTGCAAGTCAATCACCAGGTTATCCAGGCGTGCTTTTTCGTCGTTTCGTGCAATAGCAGGAAACTCGTCAAATTTCCTGCATGTTAGTTGCGGTACAGGTATTTGCACCACACAGTTCGCCGAACAGTCCAAACCGGGATAGCCCCCAACCGAAACTGTCGCAGCTATAGTTTGGCCGGCCAGCCCCTTAGTATCCACCTTTATCGTATTTGTCCCCTGGCCTTCTACGATGTTCCCCGCTGAAACTGTCCAGTTGTAGGCCGCGTTGCTAACGGGCGAGCCGCCGGATAATGTTGAGTCAAACGTTATAGGCTCATCGATAACAACGTTTGTCGGGCAAGTGATTGAGATAGCCGGACAGACGAGTTGTACGGGAGCGCATGGGTTCACATAAACGGTAGTCGACGAAAAGGCTTCACACTCTCCGTCAACATTCCCAGTCTGTGCTTCTACTGATGCCTTGTACAATCCGGGGGCTGCTCCTGTTAAGTCCCAAACCACACCCGCCCCTTCGCCGATAATCCGACCAGCCGTTATGGACCATTTATACTTTATTGAATTGCCGCCGGGGGAAACAGCACGTGCATTAAGCTTCACCTGAGCTCCCGCCGCCATCGTGCTGGCACAAGTGCTCACAACGGTTGCGTCAGACGTCAGGTTGAGTGTGAGCGGCGCGTAGGATACGTTTTCTCGCCGCTCCTGGGCCGTGGCGATGGAAGCGCACATAAACATTACGATAAACGCGGGCAACAGGAAAACCGCCGCTTCTTTTAAGTCTTTTGACATGAACGACTCCTTAAGTAATCACTCTGGTTATAGGCATCCGTTCGTTTTGGCAAGGTACGGATCGAGAGAATTCATAAATAAAAAGACCATTAATCGACAGCCGGTTCCACAAATGCTGTTATCTTCTAACGCCTGAATCGCTTGCAATGCAAGGCTTTGTGCGGCTAGACCAGGAAGCGGACGTTTGACTCTCTCATTGCGTTTGGCGTAGATAGCTGTTGCTTTACCGACAAAAACCCCTACGCAAAGTCATGAAATCCACTCTGCTAATCTGCTTGCTCCCCCTTCTATTTGCAATAACAGCGTGTAAACGCGGCAACGTTGCGAATAGAAACGCGAACGGTTCACCGCCTTCTTCAGCTGACGTAGCAGCTGATCGAATGCAAGCGTCCGCACTTGTGGAGAAAGGTAAGGAGTTTTATCGCGCGGACCAGGATAACGAAGCGGCGGACGCGTTTAGGCAAGCCCTTAAGATCGATCCCGGAATGCCTGAGGCTCATTTTCGTCTCGGTCTTGCACTCGAAGCACTAAACAAACAGGAAGAGGCTGAAGCCGAATTCAAGATTGCTGTTGAGTCTTACAAAAAGTATATAACTGAGAATCCCAAAGACGCGGAGGCATATTACGATCTCGGCCAGACTTACGCCGGCCTGCACATTTACACTGAAGCGGTCAGAGAATACCGGCAGGCTACAAAGTTAAAGACGGACGACCCTGACATTTATTACGACCTCGGAATGGCTTTGACACGGCTCGCGCAGTACGATGAGGCCTCGGTTGCGTTTTCGAAAGCGTTGGAAATAGACCCGGAAAACTACCGTGCTCAGGATGCTCTGGAGGAAGCACGAGAAGGAAGTAAACGAATAGCAGCCGGGAGAAAACACCAGGAAGAGTTATTCAAGAAGGCGCAGGAAGACGAACTCAAAAAAAGCGGTGACGTAGCAAGCGAGTCGACTCCGCCAAAGACCGCCCCGACGCGAAAACCATAGTCGGCAGGGTTTAAGAGGGAAAACGAAATATGGCAACCTATACACCACCGCCTTACTTTCCACAGGGATCACTGGCCCCACCGGATCCGAACCGCTATAGAAGATTCAAGTTGTTGGCAATCACTGGCGCGATCGTACTCGTTTTGCTGCTTTCGGCGTTGGGAGTAGGGATTTGGTATCTGTTCAAATGGGTCTTCTGATACTCGCAGCTTGTCATTTGATCGGGGCAAGCGCGGAGCACAGCGGCTCCGATAGATGGGCCAAATTTCTCGCAGTTAAAGGCGCGAAATAAATCAGCAAGGCGTAAGCGCGGAGCGCGTCGGCCCGCGGATAGATGCACCAAGCTTGCCGCAGCGCCAAAGGCCCGAAACATGTTCACGTCGCGCGAATCGGGCGGTTGCGGCGGCCATAATATGACATCACCATGCAAGTCGAGGCTGAGGACGCAGAGGACGAAACGACGTCACAGGACCAACATCGTTGGAAACTCTTTACAGACTGAAGGCGTGCGGTGAAGTAACGATCTAGCAAACGGAGACGTGATTTCAACTTTATCAGTTTGACTCTG
The DNA here is from genome assembly GCA_046262775.1 of Pyrinomonadaceae bacterium. Taxonomy (GTDB): domain Bacteria; phylum Acidobacteriota; class Blastocatellia; order Pyrinomonadales; family Pyrinomonadaceae; genus PSRF01. The sequence continues at coordinate 2,686 of JBHEMC010000215.1, forward strand.
CGTCCTCGGCGTTAATCGCACAAGTTGCTCGTATCGATATTCGACGGGCTAACGCAGAGGACGCCGAGGCGCTGAGGACGCAGAGGACGAAACGACGTCACAGGACCAACATCGTTGGAAACTCTTTACAGACTGAAGGCGTGCGGT
>JBHEMC010000216.1:0-2799 GCA_046262775.1 Pyrinomonadaceae bacterium
CTCGTGCATAACGCTACCGGGCATTTTGAAAGCCCCCCAAACCCAACGTGACGCTGGCTCGTCGTGCTTTACTTGTATTTCCAGCACACGTCCGTGTTCGTCAGTTACGACGGCATCAAACAGTTGAGGCTCGTTTACGGGAAATAACAGGAACGACATCCGATCATCCGGCAAACTGCAAAATCCATCCGTTGGAAACCAAATCGTGTCAGGTAGTCCAACGATGACAGTCTCGGTGGATTCGATTAGCGGAAGCGCGCGAAACAATGCATCACAGAGTCCGGTAGGCGCCGGTTGGACGGTATAACAAAGATGCATGTCAAGAAGGTCGGCGCCATAGTATTCAAGAATGTCGGACTTTCCCGGTGAGACGACGAAACAAACTTTTTCTGCGCCTGCGAGAATCATGCGTTCAATCAAGTACTCGCTCACTGCGCGCGGCCGTTCAATTCCGTTTTCAGTTCGGCTGCCAACGGGCAAGAGCTCTTTCGAAAAAGCCAAAGGTTGGATCCGACTGCCGATTCCTGCCGCCGGCACAATTCCCCACATGCTATACCTCCAGCGCAGCGGCGTGGCTGCCGATGCAAATGGCCGGCTCGATATTGCGCGACATCAATTGATCTGCCAGCAAACTTTCCAACTGATGCGCCCGATGCAGAGCCGTGCTCGTTTCAAGCGTACGTTCTTGTCCCGAGCGACCAATATTCCGCAACGTTTCTGGAGAGAAACTCAGGGCAGCAACGACATCGTCACAGGTTCTGGCAACGATTATGTCTCGCCCCGGCTCGAAAAATTCTTCGAGCCCTTCCCAGTAATCTGAAATGATCGCGGCGCCACAAGCAGCGGCCTCAAAGAGCCGACCGGACGGGCAATAGCCCGTGCTCGCCATTGCGGCCCGCGTGATGTTCAGAGTGATGGCCGAAGAGCTGTAAAACGCTGAATGTTGGTGAGGAGGAACATGATCGATGTACCAGATATTGGCGGTCCAGGGAAACTCCTCAGGATATTTCGACCCCCCGATAAGAAATCGCCGGTCTGGGAGTTTGGCAGCAGGTTTCAGGAACAACTCCTCGAGCTGGGGCTGTCGGTCCTTAGCATAAGTTCCCAGGTAAGACAGGTCTGCGATCGCAGCGCCTGACCGTTGCCCGACTCTCTTATGTATCTTTGGATCAACGCTACCATATAGCGGCGCAACTGTACGTGCGCCGAGCCTGGTCTGTAACTCCTCGAGTGCAACACCGCCGGTGTAACTCAACACCAGATCGAAATCACACAATCCACGAGGTCCAATATAAGAAACACTCGAGCCTCGCCGTAAGGAGTCGAGGGTGACTGGCGTATCGAGGTCGTAAAAAACCCGCACCGGAATATTCGAGTCGAAGATTAAACTAGAGGCAGCAACAGCATCAGGACAGTATGACGTGACCATTGCAACCTCAGCTTCGAGAAGACTAGCTCGCGCCTCCGCTGCAATAGTTGGCCAATCGTCATAGAGTCGAAGCTCAACACCTTCAAGGTCCGTAAGATCACGGTGCGCTGCGTAGTATGGAACGTCGCGCTCAAAAAACAGCGTTGTGTGACCGAGCTCGTGGAACGCCTGAAATAGCCCGCGCAACAACGTCGCGTGGCCATTTGCCCATGCGGAACTGATCGTCAATCCGAAAACTACAAGTCGCATTTTTGTTCACTCGCAGCCGTCTCAAATCTCAGCACGATTGTTCATCGAAATAATTTCCGGACCAAATTTGTTCACCTTCAGGACACTGAACGAACACGGATCGATTCGTAATCGCAACATCAAATCCAGGTGAATCCCGGCGAAGTGTGCAGTTGCCGCTCTAATCAGATCGCCGTGTGTTACAACACCGATGGTTTGGTCTTCATAGATCTCAGCCAATTGAACTAACTTTGTAACTACACGCGCCTGTACTTCCATCATTGATTCTCCGCCAGGAACTCTGACACTGCTACGAAAGGCATTGAAACGCCGCCATGTTTCATTGCGCTCGAGATTTTCAAACAGAGCGGCCGTCCACTCACCGTAATCAATCTCCAATAGCTCTTCCGCAACCAGAGCTTCCAAGTTAAAGTTTCGGCCTAAGATCTTTGCCGTTTCGACTGTGCGTTCGAGAGGACTCGTATGGATCGCGGCGAAATGCACCGGCGCAAGCCACTGGGCCAGAGCTTCGACTTCACGTCTTCCCGCCGCACTTAAGTGCAGACCAGGCTGGCGACCCGCAAGTATCTGCTCGAGTCCGTCGTAACTTGCATGTCTAATTAAATAGAATTTCGTCATACTACGGCGCTTGATAAAAACTTTTCGGAACCGATTTCCAGCACCTCGCAGTAAAAATTTTCTAACTCGGCGGCCCGCTTGTCGGCAGTGTGGTTCAATAAAACCTTTCCGTGTGCTCGTGCCGCTATAGCTTTCCTTTCCTGCTCGGGAATTTCCTTTAGATGAGTCACGACATCGCTTGTCGATTTCGCAACGAGAATCTCACTACCAATCGTGAAAACAGTTTCCAGGCCCTGCCAGTAATCGCTAATGATTGGCGTACCGCAGGCTGCCGCTTCAAATAACCGCACACTTGGCGAATAACCGCTCGCTATCATGTCAGCGCGCGTCAGATTCAACGTGTACCGCTGAAGGTTGTAGAACCGGCGGTGCTCGCCAGGTGGAATATGTTGTCGGTGTTTGACATTCGTGGGCCATTTGATTGTCGCCGGGTACATGGGTCCAGCGACAATCATTCGGCTCTCAGGAGAATGGCGCGCAGGCTCTAATAACATTCTCTCGAG
>JBHEMC010000217.1:0-2782 GCA_046262775.1 Pyrinomonadaceae bacterium
GTCCGGAACGGGAGTAGCGTTTGTGGATCGACGTATGACTGCGCCTCATCATTCGCGACAAATAGTCTCGCAACCGCGCCAGTCGTTTGGGCCTTTACTGAAAAATAGAAACCATCGTGCTCGGAATAACGCGAACGCCCTCGGACCTGAAATGTCGCTATTCCAACAGGTGCGTTGCTGCCGCCAAGAAACACTTGATAATTGAGTTGTTCACCAACAGCAAATGGCCAATCTTCATTCGGAGCACTCGGTAGCGGCGTTGCAACGGGGAGGGGCGTTGGCGACTGCGCTGGAATGACCTGAGGAGTGGGGGCCGGCGTGGCAGGGCGTGGTGCTATGAATTCAGAACCAGCGAGCTCAGCTGTTAACTGGCCCGTGCTTACCTTTGCCGTGACGAGTACAGGTACGTGTCGCTCATCTTCGCTGAAGTAGACTTTTAGTCGATAGTCATTGATCCGATCGTTATTGGCGACCTTTATCTGCGTTACGATGCAATTGAACGACCCTACATTAGTCTTTACGACTTCGCGACCAATTACTCTCAACTCCCCAGCGTAATCTTCCGCTTCGCCGCGAACTGAAAATCCGTAACTCGCACCTGGAGCAAGCGGCAATGCCCGAGCGCGGTAAAAAGCCGACAATAGATCGTAAGTGCCGGGAAACGCTCTTTGCTTTGCAGGTAGAGCTACCGTACCTGCAGGTTGAGTGAAGTCGCGCGAGTTATCGTTGGATCTTGTCGCCTCGCGCACGACCTCCTGCGCGCGAAACGGTAAGCCCGTTGCGGGATCTATGAATGTTGTGTAGTCGTTGTTGAGCGAGAGCAACGCTACGTTAACGACTCCCATCGTCTCGACGTGTGCATGCAGTTGCACTGCGTCACGACCAAACGCAGCACTGCGCGAAACGATCTGTACTTCGACGTGCGCCGCTGAAGGAAAATTTGAAAACGAGACGTTATATGTGAGGTGCTCTCCGACCCTGTAGATATCAGATGAAAAGGGAAACGGATCCGCACTCTGTTTTTCCTGACCGAAGATAGGAACTGTGAGCGCGAGGATTAGGAGCGATAATTTGAGAATAAAGGGGACCTTCAAACTGAGATTCACCATCGCATCATAATTTACTAAGGACAGGGCAAACCAGGCGCCCGATGAATTGTACACGCTATTGAGAGTTTGCGGTTCCGCTTCGTTTGGGTGCGATAGCCGCCTCCATCTCCGCCAGAATGGCCTGCGAGGCCTCTACCGGATCCGGGGCAGAGGTTATGGGTCTGCCAACCACGAGATAATCCGCGCCCGCCGCCAGCGCCCCGCGAGGTGTCATCACTCTTTTCTGATCTGCGTGTTCCGAAGTCTCAGGCCTGATGCCGGGTGTCACAATCAGAAACTCACGACTAACCTGGTTGCGAATCAACTCGGCTTCCTGAGCTGAAGCCACCACTCCGTCAACGCCTGCTTGTCCTGCCAGCATGGCAAGCCGCGTCACTGAGTCAGCCGAGTTGGAGCGCATCCCAATTTCGCTAAGAGCAACTCTATCCAGACTGGTTAGCACAGTTACGGCGACAACCTTTGGACGATAGCTGTCTGCTCTTACATCTGCCTCGCGGACCTCTTCCATTGTTCGCCGCAACATCTCGGAACCGCCGCTAGCATGCACGGTGAACATCGACACTCCGAGTTCAGTCGCGGCCCTCGCTGCTCCTGCAACTTGATGCGGGATGTCGTGAAACTTGAGGTCAAGAAAGACTCGCGCGCCGCTTTCGATAATTTGCTGTACAAGTCGCGGTCCTGTGTTCAAGAACAATTGTGAACCGACTTTGAACATACCTACGGTGTCTCTTAATTGTCTGACGAACTTGAGCGCCTCAGCTTCTTCGGAAACATCAAGCGCTACAATCAATCTGTCTTGCAGATTCACTTCATAGACTCCTTGGCACGATAACCAACTGCCTCTGAGATAGTCGTGAAACCTGTTCGAGTCATGGCTGCTGCTATTCCTTCCACGATACGCTTTATCACTCCAGGTCCTTCGTAGATGAAGCCGGTATAAAGTTGCACCAACGTTGCACCGGCCGCAATCTTCTCCCATGCATCATCCGCAGTAAATATTCCTCCCACACCGATGATCGGGAGATTGCCGTCAACTAATTGATACAGTGTCGCCACCATTCTCGTCGACGTTGATTTAAGTGGAAGGCCGCTCAGACCGCCTTCCCCGCACGCAGCGACGTGAGACTGTGGTGTCTTCAAATTAGTGCGAGCAACGGTCGTGTTAGCTGCGATCAGACCGTCGACACTACTCCGACGAGCAACGGACACAATTGTTTCCAACTCACGTTCAGACAAGTCAGGCGAAAGTTTAACCAGCAACGGCATCGGTCGATCTCGGTTGAGCTCACGGCTGAGTTTCAGATTGCGCTTTTGCAGTGCGCTCAAGAGTGACTCTAGATTGTCTTCCTGCTGCAGCTCGCGCAGTTGTGGCGTGTTCGGTGAGCTTACATTGATTGCGATGTAATCGGCGATCGGAAAAACCAGATCGAAACTGGCGAGATAATCATCGATTGCGTTTTCGAGGGGCACTATTTTGCTTTTGCCAATGCTAACGCCGAGAACGCAGTTCGGTCGCTGGCGGGCGACGCGTTTTGCAAAAGCAGCCGCCCCTTGATTGTTAAATCCGGCACGGACATTCCAACGGAGAAAACTTGATGGCTACAACCCCCCAAACATTCGCCAACCACACGCGCTGGCACGCGCCCTTCCACTTCTTCGTCGCGCCTGTGATG
>JBHEMC010000218.1:0-2655 GCA_046262775.1 Pyrinomonadaceae bacterium
TCAGTTGGCCGCGTTTGATCTTGATTGGAAATATCTGCTGTCACTCGCCGGTCGCCACGCGCTGGTGCCTCTCCTCTACAACCAGCTCCAACAACATGCATCTGAACTTGTCCCACCGGGAACGATGCGAGAGCTGAAACACTATTATCAGGAGAATGCGGCTCGCAACATCTTGCTCGCGTCGGAGTTGGTTCGTTTGATTTCCCTGTTGGAAAAGAATGACGTTGAAGCCATTCCGTACAAGGGCCCTGCGCTTGCCGTCCACGCTTATGGCGACCTCTCGTTGCGTCAATTTGTGGATCTGGATTTCATGGTCAAAAGGGACGACGTGCTTAAAGCGCGCAACTTGCTGTTGGCGGAAGGATACAAATCAACTCGTGCGTTGAATATTGAACAGCAGGCGTTGTTGTTGAGGACGCAGCACAATATGCAGTTCACCAATGCTTCCGGACGGCTGCTCCTGGAGTTGCACTGGGAAGTTGCTTCACACTTATTCGCTTCATCAGTAAATGCGGCAGATTTATGGCGCAGTCTTGGGGTAATACATCTCGCCGACAAGGTTGTGAAGACTCTATCGTCTGACGATCTTCTGTTCTCTCTGTGTGTTCACGGCTCTCGTCACCTTTGGGAGCGTCTGGCATGGATTTGCGATGTTGGACAAATCATCGACAACCATTCGGTCGATTGGCCCATGTTGGTGGCTCGGGCTGAATTAGCGGATGCAGAACGAATGTTCTTTCTGGGTCTTTATCTGGCCGATAATCTTCTCGGGGCGAGTTTACCCTCTCAAATAAGAGCTCGAATTCGTCAGGACAAAGTTTTGCGATCGCTAGCTGATCGAATTATAGATCGACTCTTTACCGGGTCAGCGCATATAGCCGCAAATTCTCGCCAGATTTTCCACTATAACTTTTTCGTAAGAAAAAGTTGGCGGTCACGCGTCCGGTATTTCCTTTACATGCTGCGTCCGACAGATCGTGATTTGAGCACGATGGCGCTGCCATCGAGGTTTAATTTCGCTTACTACTTGATGCGCCCGCTGCGCTTGTTACAACGACATCCTTAGCATGCGAAGCGGGTGCCATGCGGATTTGAGATTTTTCCAGATCGAGGCTTCTTCAGCTTAACAAGAATTTGACGGATTTTTTGTCACGTGCTAGTTTTCAGCGCAACATCATATTCATCGTGTTGCAAACCTGTTCATCTTCGAGCATTTCCGGCAAAGACAAGGATCGATCACTATCATGCGTATTATCGAGATTAATCTCGCTAGTTTAATTCGCCCTATAGTTATTGGTCTTTTCGCTTTGTCGATGATTGCCCCGGCGTTTGCTCAGGACCCGGCGAAACTAACAAAACCCGATACGAAGCAGGCTGAACCTAACCGCGATCAACCTGGCAAACGACCGTTCACGTTAACGGTGAAAACAAAGCCAATCGTGAGTGTTAGTCTCAAGGCTGAAAAGTCGAGTCTTGCTGAGATCGCGGAGCAACTATCAAAACGACTGAATATACCCGTCGCAGTTTCCCCTGCTTTGATCATTCAACCGCTTTCGATTGATTTTGCCGAGCTCACACTCGAGCCGGCGATGCAACTCCTGGCCCCCGAGGTCTACATTGATTATCAAATTGACACGGGCGCGGGTACACCACCAAGGCCACTCGGGATTTTTCTTTATACGGAGTCGCAGAATGAGCCTCCCGTCACTGCGGTTGTACCCAGCAGTTCGCAATCGCTGCTCATTGAAGGTGACACCGAAGAAGGTGTTGAGCCTAGAACTGATGAGGAAAAGAAAAAACAGGAAGAGCAGCCGCTGCGCGTGCACTTTGAAAACAATTACCTGAGTGTCAAAGCGAAGCGTCAACCGTTAACGTTAGTGCTGCTGAAGATAGGCGACGAACTTGGAATCCCGGTGGACATAAAAGGCGAGTCGGATGAAATAGTCGATACGGAGTTCAGTAAAGTTCCCGTTGAAGATGCAATGCGGCTTTTGTCACCACACATTCAGCTTTTTTTGAGAGCGAATTTAACGCGAGCGGAAAGAAGAGCCTTGCGACTGGTCCTTTCCGAACCAGCAAAGATGAGCGAGAGGTTTCAATGATCGCGGCTGGAAGAGTTTGAGAAGGCAATTCATTTTTATTGCCACACCGTTGGTCTATACATAATATACACACCACAGCTTGGAGGAGGCGGCTACCTTGGCTACACAAAACAAGATGTTGAAGCAAAACGAAGCAGCGAATTCTGATCAGAACGATCGCCCTGAAAAGACTGGAAAAACTAGGAAGCAGTTCGTTGAACCCGAATTGTCCACACCAGTCGATGTGCTGGAGGCGACAACGTTTCAGCCCGCAACATCCAGCGGCGTAACTAATTAACTACAGAAGACCTCCGGTTATGAAGGTCGCTCAGGATTTTAATCGACCGGCGCTCCGAAGACTCTTTTCGGTCGCCGGTCGCTTGCTACTGGTGGAGTTCGACGACGTGAACCTTGAAAGCGTAGTCGATGCTCTGTTCGCAGAATGGCAGCTCACCCGAATATTTGGACCGCACCCATCCGATGTGGCCATCAAATTTAATCTCGGTTCCGGCTCGCCAAGAATCACCCCTCGTCTCCACCGCTACCAAATGACGGACGGTGCTCGATGCTATAC
>JBHEMC010000219.1:0-1805 GCA_046262775.1 Pyrinomonadaceae bacterium
TTTTGCCCTAGATCTTCATCAGTCGGAGAATTGTCCCAATCTAAATAACCTTCGAGAGTCAACCATTCCGAATTTGACCCGGGTTCAGTTGTAACGATCAGTTGACCGACCGAAGGCAAATCACTCGGGTCTCTGATCCAGTCTCTGTCGGTTAAATGCTCATTCCAACTCAGAGCAACAGGTGACCACCAAGTCGGCGCAAAGCGACCCCATCCACTTCCCTGACCTGTTTTCCGTATTACACAGGAAGGATCGATGTTGCGGAGATAGCTCTCTTGCCATGGCCCATCAAAAGTCTCTCGTTCCGGTCCCCGCCATGAATCCTTCCTAATCTTAAAATTATCAGCGACACGCGCTAGAAACTCATAGTACGCTATCCATTGATATTTCTTGCCGATCCGTTCAGCCTTGCGAGTCCCTCTTCCCTGATAGTGATAGTTTAAAGACCTGTCAAAATCCCCGAAGCGATCTACAGACCAACCCAAATCGAAAACTCTCTGGAGAATCCAACGTTGTGCAACTTTTAGGTCAAATCGAAAGTCATCATCGTGCGGGAAATCAATATAATGGAGCAAGTCAGCCGAGAACGCCGCCGATTTCCTTTTTCCCAATATCTTCCTGAATCTTTCATTTTCGCTTTCCAGCAGACTATCCAACATTTCATCCGTTGCCTCGAAATTCAATTGCTTTCCTCTGTCTTCTAGTGTCCGCCTTTTGTAGTCGGAAATGCCAACTCGAACTCGCCGGTATCTATCGAGAGCAACTCCCTGTAGCCGTGTTAGCGACTCGACGAATGTTTCATAGCGTTGCCTTCTCGTCGGCGGAGGAAGCTCGCCAATTTGCAGCGACGACCAAGGAAACCAACTGCCGTTGGTTCCAATGATGTACCGAGCGAAGTCACCCCAACCCATGACGGACCCCCATATTGCAGTCTCATAATTATCGTACTTAGCTCTAAGCTCATCCTCAGTCGGTATAGTCTTTGGGAACTCGCTTCCATAGGGAGGGCGAATTTTGGATAGATCCAATTCACCTACCAGATCGTGAAAGGCGGCCAATTCAACCACCCCCCTTGCGTAGTCTCGTGTCAGAATGTTAATCGGCGGTTGGGACTGTGCAAAAATAACTTCATAAACAAACGTGGCGAGACTAGTTAATGCATCTAGATTTTTAGTCTTTGAAGCGCACCCATAAGAGACGGCCATTAAGCGCTCAAGTACATACGGATCATTCACAGGAGCGAGGTCGCTAATGATTCTTCTTAGAATATCAGTCCGATCCGCGAGCAAGCGCACGAGTGCTTTTGTTGCGCGATCACGTAGGAATCGATTCGAGCTAGTCAGAAACCAAGCCAGCGCCAGACCACTAAGGCGAATGGCTTCATCGGCAATGTGATCCTTAGTCTCTTTTGACCACGCCCAATCAATCAATCGGTCAATAGCACCGTGTTCGCCATATTGTTCATGTAGAAACACAGACCACCATGCATCTCTCTCAGGGAGTCCGAGCCGCATCAAATTGTCGTGTAGGAAATCAGCGTTCAGGGGGTTAGCAGGAGTTGCCGCTACAGTCAGCAGGCAATTAAGTAGCATGTGGCGGTGATATGAACTTCTGATCACATAGGAGTTTATGTATTTCGTGGCGACTTCAATATTAATCGATGAAGGATCTCTCCAAATGATGCTGTCAATAAAAGCGCTAATCGCCGAGCCATAACTCTCGATGGAAGGAACTACTTCGATTAACTCTTTTGAGACCCGCTCCGGCAGCTGAATCGACAGAGCCTCAATGAGCCCTTGATGTAT
>JBHEMC010000220.1:0-1403 GCA_046262775.1 Pyrinomonadaceae bacterium
TTGAAGTACTTGGTGTCATAGTGACTTGAAATTATGATCACGTCGGATGATTCGCCGGCGAGTTCAGCAGTGACGTTAACCATCTTCTTTTCGCCTTGCGGAGTGACCGGATGAAATTCATCTGTGGTGACGTTCAAACCGTACGACTTCAGTTGATCGATAATGTAGCCGCGTGCCTTCTCGAGTTCCGCCGAACCAGCGGGCCTTGGCCCAAACTCAACCTGCTTGCGCACGTGTTCAAACGCGCGATTGCCGTCGAAATCTGAAGCGGACTTTGCCGGTGAGCTCGGCGGCGAGACGTCGCTCGGCTGAGTGGTTTTGCCGGGACAGCCCGTCAGTGAAATCGGGAGGATGAAAGCAAAAATGATTGTGAGCAAACGAAGTCGATCCTTTGGAAACTGTATTTCGAGATTCTCCATGAATATGCGTTAGCGTGCGGCGGCAGATTTCTTGCGCGGCGTTCCTTCTTTGCGACAGTCGGCGCAAACTCCAATCATTCGCAAAAGATGCTCAGTTAACTGAAATCGATGCTTGGCGGCCATGGCGTCCTGCATTGCTTCGAGTTCCGGTGAGTAGAACTCGATGATCTTGCCGCACTCAGAACAGATCATGTGGTCGTGGTGCTGATGCTTGTAGTTATGCTCGTAATGCGCGCGGCCGTCCCCGAATCGCACTTCGCGCGCGAGGCCGGCGTCCGTCAACAAGCGCAGCGTTCGGTAAACCGTAGTTTGGCCCACCGTCGGATCGTTGTCGCGAACCAGCCGATAAAGGTCTTCGCCCGAAAGGTGACCTTCGGTTTTGAGAAATACATCGAGAATTAAGTCGCGCTGCGCCGTCCGCTTCAGGCCCTGTTTCTGGATGTGCTTCAGGAAAACTTCCTGCTCTTCAGTCATTAAAGTTCTTTCGGTCGACGCTCCTGGGTGAGCAATTGCATTCTAACATTGGCTCGTAAGTCTCAGAAACGCGCACTGCGCGAGCAATGACAGTGGCCAAGAAACAGCTGGCACAGCTTGAGCCGCTCGACAATAAACCATCTGCCTTGCCTGCGCTCAGTTCTTTCGCTTTGTGCTATCTTTTGACCCGATGCCGGGGTGGCGAAATGGCAGACGCTACGGACTTAAAATCCGTTGACCGCAAGGTCGTGTGGGTTCGACTCCCACCCCGGGCACGACGCTTCGAGCGCGAAAGTGCATGTCAGCCGCCAATACCGATCGAGTGAGAGACACTAGATCGCCATCTATGGTCACAGAGTGGTCACAAGTACGGCGCTCGACAAGACTGGCGAAAGCCACCTCCCAGCCCGCCCGCCGTGTTACAAAGGGCCAAGGGCGAAGGCAGAACGGAGGACCGTTCCCATGGGGCAAGCATCGGAGCGACGGGATGTCGTCGTTGACATGGTTGAC
>JBHEMC010000221.1:0-1327 GCA_046262775.1 Pyrinomonadaceae bacterium
CTTGTAGCCCGTGGCTCTTGCCTTCGGTGGCTTCACTTGGATTTGAAGCCATTGCTTCAAGCTCGAAGCGTGAGGTTCCATGAACAAGCGCGCCTTCAGTTTCGGGTGCCCACCCAACGTAATCACGAAAGCCCTCGGTCGCCGTTCCTCTCGTCGGGTAGAGAAAAATAACCTTACCTATCTCTCTTTCGCGAGCCTGGGCCTCGGCCCATTTCCAAGCGGCGAGTGTTTTCCCTGCGGCGCAGGCTGCGAGAAGAAGAACCCGAGAACCTTGTCGCGCTGTTCGAGTTTGGAATGGATGAAGTTCGAAGGGCTTGCATCGCTGCCTTGAGATTTGCTCCGCCCGGGGTTTGAGAACCGCTTTTGCAATATCATCATTACCAATCGCCGGCGCATATACTTTTTCATTTATCCAGTCATCGATGCAGTGCCCTTCGCGAACAAGACCCGACGAAGCAGCATCAGCGACGATCACGCCAGCTTTCGTCGCTAAAAGCAGCGAGAGTCTCCCTTTATTTGATTGAAGCTGACGGCCGAACCGCAGCGCATCTCTTCGGCCGTTTCTATATGCTTCGGCCCAGGGCGCCCGCTCTGACCAAAGAGCTACGGAGAGTTGCGGAGGCTCGGCTAAACTTGCAATCTCTCCAATGTGTCTAAAAACTGAAGTGACTTCGGAGTGGGCAAGATACAGTCTTATTTCCTTCTTGAGTCCGCGTGGCTGGCACCATCGCCAAACATCACCGTCGGGTGCGGCCTTGAGGTGATGAGATAGCACGGAGGCTGTTATTACCTCAGCGTCGAGTGCCGAGTTCTTTGAGAGCCAAAGGCGAACCTCAGGCAGGTGAAGTATCAAAGCACCTAAGTGGTCATGTCGAAGTGTCTGTACAATTCGACCGGCCCCGCAGACCGCTGAATAAAAATCTTCATTTGCCTTCCCGATGTCGTGGAATAGCGCTGCAACTCGCAAATTCAGCAAGAACCTCTCTTGCGCTTCGGTTCCCTGAATTTGAAAGAACCGGCACCAATTACGTCCCCATCTTCCGTCGAGACGGAATATCTGAATCGCGGCCTGCTCGGTTTCTCGCAGATGTCTTTCCAACGAGATTATTTCCCCATCGCGAAGTGGGCTCTTCGCACGAAGCATAGATGGCGGCGACGTGGTGTACATGTATCTGATCAATAAATAGAAATCTACCGACTCTTGATTAGTCTGCGTACCGAATGGGATTGAAAATTCCGCAGCCCATCGCGCGCCGACTGAAAATGCTCTGCCATTTAATAGAACCATCTTCGGTTGCGATCACTTTCACTGCGCCTGCTTGAAGAA
>JBHEMC010000222.1:0-1317 GCA_046262775.1 Pyrinomonadaceae bacterium
GGCGAATTTCGTGGAGGATGCGATCGGCAATAGCGGTCTGTTCAGTCGAAAGCTCGAGCGCTTCGAAAAAGTTTGCCGCGTCCTTGATGGAAAGCGCGCAGATTTCCGGCAAGGTGCGATTGCCGACGCGCACGTCGCGCGCCTCTTGTCGCAAACGCCCACCGCCACAGTCAGGACAAAGAGTGTAGCCCCGGTACTTTGAAAGGAACACGCGGATGTGCAGCTTGTATTTCTTGGTCTCCAGCCATTCGAAGAATCCCTGAATGCCGCTCCATTCGCCTTTGCCTTCAATGATGGCGCGCTGTTGGCCGCGCGGCAGCTGGCTGAAGGGAAGGTCCATGCGAATTTTTTCCGACCGGGAGAAATCCTTCAGTTCGTCTCGGGCCCAGTCGAATTGAGGCTTTGTCCAGGGTTCAATGGCGCCTTCCGTGAGGCTGAGTCCCGGATTAGGAATTACCAGATCGAGGTCGAGGCCTATGGTGTTTCCGAATCCCTGGCAGACAGGGCAGGCGCCGAACGGACTATTGAAACTGAAGAGTCGCGGTTCAGGTCGGGCGTACACTGTCCCGTCATACTTGCATTCGAAACTTTCCGAGAAGCGTAATCGCGTGGCCGCGGCGTCGGCGCTTACTATGACCGCTTGTCCGTGGCCCTGTTGGAAACATGTCTCCAACGAATCGACCAGACGCTCGCGCAGGTCAGGGCGCGCCGTCAGGCGATCCATCAACACGTAAACATTTTCAAAGTCATCAAGTGTGTAATCATCGGGCGAGCTGAGATCTATTTGTTCTCCGTCGTGATAAAGCCGCGTGAAGCCCCGCTGCATTAAACTCATCACGTGCGCCACGATGACCTGACGCGGTGTAGGAGCGACAGTACGACGAGGTGATTTTCCTTTTTCCTTCCCGGCCCTCCGTCTCCCCGTCCCTCCATCTCCATTTTCTGAGATTTCGTATAGGCCGGCGCCGGCAGGAAACAGCACATAAAAGCGCGTGCCCTGCGCGAACGTGGCGAGGATCTCTTCAGCCGCGGACTCAGGAGAGTCGCGCTGCACCTCGCGGCCGCAAACGCGGCAGATGGTCGTGCCGACCCGCGCGTACAGCAGCCGCAGGTAATCGTAGATTTCCGTCTGAGTGCCCACTGTCGAACGCGGGTTGCGCGTGGAGTTCTTTTGCCGGATGGCAATCGCGGGAGCAATACCGCGCACCTCGTCCACATCAGGCTTATCCATGCGCTCGAGAAACTGACGTGCATAAGCGGACAAAGACTCAACGTAGCGGCGCTGGCCTTCGGCGTAGATTGTGTTGAATGCAAGGG
>JBHEMC010000223.1:0-1203 GCA_046262775.1 Pyrinomonadaceae bacterium
AATGGAATCTTCGCTGCCAAAGTTGACAAGCGAGGGACGGTATCCTTGCAGTGCGGCGATTCGGTGCTGGATGACATGCTCGTGATCGAAGATCGTTCCGATCGCGGCGACCTGTATACGCCATCGATAGGGCGAGTAGTCGCCTGGGCGAAGCTGACGCGGCCCTGGCTCTGGTTCGAGAGGTGCAAGCGGAACGCCGGCAGCGGCATCAGCAGCATGTCCTCCCAGCGCAGCGTCACCGTCGGCGCGCCGGTGCCGCCGGCGTTGGTCTGGCTGGTGTCGTTCACCAGCAGCGACACCCTGGCGGTCACCTCGGGATAGCTGCGCCAGTTGACGCTGGTGAGCGGATCAATCGAGATGATTTCCGCATCCATCTCTTCGTATCCGTCGTCGTCAAACAGCATTTCAAGACGCGAACGCGCGTCGAGGCGAAAGTGATAGCCGCAATGCTGGCAGACTTGCAGCGATTCTTCGAGGTCACGTTTGTAGAGGGGCGCGTCACACTCTTCACACTTGACGAAGACGTTTTCCGTCCGCACGCGCCGCTCTTCCACCGGCACAGGCTCATTATTCTGCTTCTTTTTACGAAACCACGTCATAGGTTTCTATCACTCAAACGCCCGCCCGCGTCAATTCTTTATTCGAGTGAAATTAAGATGTGGAACGCCGCTGAGAGTAACATAAAAACGATGAACGATGAACGCGGAACGCGGAATGACAGACAAGCTGCTTTTACTTCAGCGTTGCGGCGTTCCGCGTTCCACGTTAGAATTCTATGCCTTGCTGGGCGCGGATGCCTTGCTGGAAAGGGTGCTTGATCTCGTGCATTTCGGTGACGAGGTCGGCGGCTTCGATGAGTGCGGCGGGCGCGTCGCGGCCCGTGACGACGATGTGCAGCGCGGGCTGCTCGGCGCGCACGCGTGCGATCTCCTCTAAAACCTCTTCCGCCCCCAGCATCTCGTAGCTGAGGACGTAAACCAGCTCATCAAAGACCAGCAGGTCATACTCGCCGCTCCGCATCTTTTCCACGCAGAGCGCCCACGTCAGTCGCGCGGTCTCGCGGTCCTGCTCCGGGTTCTTGGTGTCCCACGTAAACCCGTCGCCCATCGTGTGCACTTCGATGCCGAGCTTTTCCGCCGAGTCGTGCTCGCCATAGCGGTCATTGCGCGACTTCATAAATTGAATCATGCAGCAGTTCAACCC
>JBHEMC010000224.1:0-847 GCA_046262775.1 Pyrinomonadaceae bacterium
GTGGTGGGCTCACCGTTCGAATTGACTAGCTGCCAATAGCGAGCAAGCTGCGTAGCCGTCATCCACTCAGGTTTGGATTCCGCTGAAGGCTTCTCTGCCTCGCACCGGGTCAGGAGTAGCGCAATCGCGTCTTGCGTAGCGCGATCAATAACACTGGCTAGTTTCTCTTTAAGGTCTAAGTTTTGGTCGATCATGGTGGGGTCGACCATTACAAGCAATGTGCCAGCACTAAGATTGTTGGAGGAAAATGAAGAATCACTAAGAAAGCAGCGTTTGGCGTCGCGGTTAAGGACCAAAACCTTCCGCCAGGGACCGCCTGAGTTGTAAATCACAACGCCTAAGGCTAACACCCCGGCAATTCAGGAGGCCTTCAAGAAATGACATGCAAAATAAGTCTGTAAGTAATTGAGTCAAGACTGCTTCCGCGAAATCCCAGTTTGCCCAGTTTTATTTATTTATTTTTCCATATGCCAAGGTTGCGGAAAACAAAGAACTTAGCGCGATTCACTCGCTGGATTTTTCCGTCTATCTTGTCTGCCCACTTTATTGCGTTACTTTATTAAGTCTGATGTCGCCTTATCACTTTGGATTTCAACCAAAGCTAACTGTGCGGGTGCCCGAAGACGTGAGGCTATGGATGAGTGTTCTGATCACAGGACTGTCTTCATAGATCGTAGTTGTCAGCCACGACCGATTAGCCCGACTGCAGATGTACCTCGCCGAATTGATCCACGATGGTTCTGAGCCAATGAACCATCACGAAATCTTTGCTTCTCCGGTACTCGGAAACTTTATTTTCAGAAAACCGAACCGAGCAAATATCGGACAAACTTGAGCCACAAATGAC
>JBHEMC010000225.1:0-839 GCA_046262775.1 Pyrinomonadaceae bacterium
CACGCTACCGCCGCTCGCGTCCAACGATTTGTTCGACGGCGTCCGAGTAATAGCACGTCGTCACGGGTTAGGAAAAAAAGCACGACTGAAAAGGTACGCGACAACAGCAGCCAACGCAGCCAAAATTGCAAAATGCCAGAACCCCCAATTTCGTGCCCACGACGTACGCGGACCGTTGCGAAGAAATAGTGGGTACGCAACGATCTGCATCAGGAACATTGCGAGTCCGAACGCAACGGGACCTGAAAATACATATGACAACAAGAAAGTAATGGGACGAAGACCCAAGCCAAAGTACAGGCCCATAAGCCAACCGGCGTTTGATCGTTTCGTTTTCGCTTCTGTGGGTTCAGCAATCATAGCCGTCGAACGGTTGAGTTGACGCGGCGGCGCGATTTCATCTCATCACTCATTACTCATTACGCATCACTGCCGTTCGCTCCCGCCGCTCGCGTCCAACGATTTGTTAGCGCGCCGCCTCCACCACCCAAGTCGCGCTGCGGCCAAGTCTCGCGCCGGAAGAGAAAACATTCAAGCCGCAACTCAACCAGTGATTTAACTCTCAAGTTGGCGGCGCGTTAACGGTTGAGTTGACGCGGCCGCGCGGTAGCGCCAACTTTGAACTACCAAAGCTTCATGCGAAACACTCTATCGCGGCTCGCGTCCAACGATTTGTTCGGCGTCGTCGGGCGTTCCAAGCACCTGTTCGATAACAGCCTGAATGTCGTCAGGTTCAAGATGTGTTTGGCGTAAGATTCTGTCGAGTGCGGGAGCATCACGACCGTCCACAGCATCTGCGAATTCGTTAAATAGGCCAGCAGCATAGAGCCGTTCCTTGA
>JBHEMC010000226.1:0-708 GCA_046262775.1 Pyrinomonadaceae bacterium
ATGTATCGCCACTGATCGACTAATTCCTTATAAGCTTTTCCCACGGGACGGATCTTTCGATCTAAGTCGTACAATCCGAGCTCGCAGACAAAGCCACGATCTTCGCGAAGCTGGGTGTCCCAATCGACCTGGTCGGTCAGGCTGTACCAGGTGAAGCCGATGATCGGTACACCGGCGTTCCTGAGCAGCTGGACGTTGTGCCACTGCCGCCAGAGCCAGCGCGGCGCGTCGCCAGCGTCGACCCGATTGGTTTCCGTGTGCATCAGCGTACGCCGGTACCGCTGCCAATAGTGTGTCGCGATCACGTACCAGCCGAACAGTTCGCCGAGCGCGCGCTTGCGCCCGTCCTGGTCGATCAGTTTCTCGTTCCACTCGTAATAATCGACGCCCAGGATCGTCCGCCGCGGAACTTCGCGCGCCAGGAAGCGGCGATATTCCTCGGCCCGGCCATGGTCCTTCAGGCGCTCGAGCATGCTGTCGCTCACCTCGTGCGCATAGAGCAGGTCGAGCGGCAGGAAGCGGCGCTCGTTCTCAGCCTCGGCCAGCGCCTCGATTTCCGGATCTGGGCAGCATGACTGGTAGAATTCGCTGCTCTCGCTGTTGACGAACAGCGCATCCGGGCGGGCTTCGAGGATGGCGTCGGTCATGCCGACGCTGGCCGCCGCAAGGTTGAATGCAGCGGTGATGAATGCGGCCTCGCTCTCGGCC
>JBHEMC010000227.1:0-674 GCA_046262775.1 Pyrinomonadaceae bacterium
GCCATGGGCGCGTTCCGAGCCAACGATCCAACAGCCAACCGATAATTAGCCCGGAGACGACCGCCGCGAACAGCGAAAATGCCGCTGCGTAGGCAACGCCGGACTTCCGATTGGTTTCTTCTTTTTCTTCAGGAGATTCGCGGTACCTGGGCATACAGCTTCATCAGCTTTGCCGTCGTAAATAATTCTTCGGACCTTCGTAAAGTAAACCGCGCCGTGAGTGTCGCATTGAATCGTGAATGAAACAGACGTGCGTGCACCAGCACGACTTTCCGCCGGCAATCGCGCTCAACTCGGTTTGCCTCGAACGGCCGGCCCAAAGCGCGCCAAAGTCATAATCGTACTCTCTTAACGTAGCGAATCTTTCACGCAGCTCGCACGCGCGCACATCGCCGTTGTAGTCGATTACCGCTATCGTTTCACCAGCCGTGCACGGGAATGGCCACGCCGTAGACTTCGAGAAATTCGCGTGCTGCGTGCGATAGTGGGTGGTAATCGTTCCCACGTACGCGACATTCTTAATGAAGCGCCTTGAAGCATCATCGTCCGCAAACATTCGATCGCCATATCGCTTGGTCAATCCGCCAATGTACGCGTACATCCAAGGCAGGACCTGTTCGGGAACTTGCTTGATCTCTTCACCCACCGGCGTGTCGCCGCGCACGATGTTGAAG
>JBHEMC010000228.1:0-671 GCA_046262775.1 Pyrinomonadaceae bacterium
CAGGAAGGCGTTGGTGTTCTCTGTAATGTCGTAGAGCGCATGCCCGAAGAACACTTTGTTGTCGGTCGGCGTGTTGGCGTTTGCCGTATCGCCCACGAAGTTACCGTCACCGCCGACTTGCAGGTTCGTCGAGCGCAGTGTGCCGTAGTTGAATGGCTCGGGCACACCGCCCGGGCCGAAGGCGATGCCCTGGCTCGCCGTCACCAGCGGGCCGGAGATGATCGCCCTGCCCGAATCCAGGAGCGACATAACGTAAGCCACATGCGCTGCCTGAACCTCTTTTGTCATTCCGCTTGCCGACCATTGAGGACCGCGTTTCAGCAATGCCATATGAAACTCGACCATCTTGAATTGCGGTGGCGGTTGTTTCTCCTGGGTCCGCACCGCCGCGGGCGCGGCGACAAACGAAAGAACGACAATAGCGAGGGCAAGAATCTTTTCATAAGTTTTTCCTCTTTGCGGCACTTTGTGACACCTTCGCTCTCACTAGAAGCCCCGCCCTCCCTAGCCGCCCGTTTAGAGAGGGCACATGTCCACCCCAGCGGGGCTGCCCCGCTGGGGACCCCGGTTGTGCCCCGGGTTGCGTCGGCGGACAAGTCCGCTATCTAAACGGATATGATTAATTCGCAAAGGGCGCAAGTTTAAGTTCTACCTCTGCGGAAACTGTCTTA
>JBHEMC010000229.1:0-652 GCA_046262775.1 Pyrinomonadaceae bacterium
TCCTCACATCGTTTCGCTCATCGATTCAGGCGAAGTGGACGGCATGCTCTTCTACGTCATGCCGTACATCGAGGGAGAAAGTCTTTCGCAGAAACTCGCGCGCGAGACGCGGCTCCCCATCGTCGAAGCATTACGCATTGCGACTGAAGTGGTCAGTGCGCTTCGATGTGCGCACGAGCACGGTGTGCTGCATCGCGATATCAAGCCGGCGAACATCATGCTCACCGGCGGTTACGCCATGGTTACTGACTTCGGAATCGCTCGCGCGATGGATCGCTCCGGATCGTCGGCGCTAACTGCAACGGGAATGCTTGTCGGCACGCCGGCATACATGTCACCGGAGTCTCTCGATGGAACAGTCGATACGCGGTCCGATATCTACGCGACAGGATGCGTGTTGTACGAGATGCTCGCGGGATCGCCGCCGTTCACGGGAGCGACTGCGCAGGCAATTCTGCTCCAGCATCTCGCGAGTGATGTTCCGCAGCTCTCGACTACGCGCCGTGATGTGCCTGGGCACGTTGAGCTCATTGTGACGCGCGCTTTAGCGAAAAAGCCGGACGATCGCTTCGCCGATATGGCGGCGTTTCATGCTGAGCTTCAGCTCGCAACCGCCAGCTCCATGTCCGCTGTCACCGTACCGTCTTTGTCC
>JBHEMC010000230.1:0-626 GCA_046262775.1 Pyrinomonadaceae bacterium
GCTCTGCACAGCCACATGCTGACCGATTCGCCACACCTTTTCTTCATGCACTTCTGGGCTAACGACGATGCACTGAAATTGGCGAAAGGTCTGCGGGCGGCATTGGATAAAGTAAAAGTCAAGAAAGGTTAGACGAAAGTGCCGTGAACTCGGTTCACGATCCGATCTAGTTGGTGCGCGTAACGGAATTGCCGCGTTCCCCAATCTAAATTGGGCTGGCGCGCGCGTGTCGCAGACTTTCTCAGTCTTAAACCGCGAGTTCGAGCCTCGTCGCCCGCTCCAATTTTCCTCAGGAAATCTCGATCAATTTTTCGAATGCTAAAGAAAAGTTAGAAACTTTCGCAAAAAACGTCCTGCAGAATTTCTCTCCGCAACCATCAGCCTTCAGAGATGAGACTCGCAACGGATTATAAGAGTGTCGGAATCGCCATCACTTAGTCTTACGAAACGATATGAGCCAGTATTTAGGGGCCTGGCGGTCGTCACAGAATCGCTTCGTCTCGCTTCGTACAAAGACGTACCGCCACCATCTTAGGCCCATCTTTCGCGATGTCGAGGTCAAGAAGTAAGAATGTATGAGCAAGTGAAGTTATCGTCCTGGCAGTTTACACTCTTCGCCGACATAC
>JBHEMC010000231.1:0-611 GCA_046262775.1 Pyrinomonadaceae bacterium
GCACGGGCATACGTAGCGTGCGGCTCACTTTCATTTTTCACGATCGCGATTATGTCGCGCCGGAAAAAGAACCAAAGTTCAAGTGTCCGTATGAACTTGAAATCATTCGCGTGGGTGTACCATAGACGCAACATAACAAATCGTTGGACGCGAGCCGAGCCAGCGGGCTTGTCGTTCGCAAGACTTGAATGCTTATGTAGTTGACTGCGGCCGCGTCAACTCAACCGTTCGCGCGCATCGCTCTTCGGAAAACTAACCTGGCAGCGCCTCGATTGCCAGGGTGCGTGGTACCGGCGACAGACCGCGCGGCTACTCGATTGAATGTTCGTGATCTCCCTGCGGTACATGGCAGCGCGAGACGCGCCGCGCTACTCGTTATTAACGGAAACCCAGTACCGCGTTACAATCAGGGGCGCTCGAACAAATCGTTGGACGCGAGCGGATTCAGGTTGTTTGGTGTTCGCGAGACTTGAATGATGTTCCTGGTTGACCGCCGCCGCGTCAACTCAACCGTTATGCGCCTTGTACCTCAACTCAATATTAGAAGGTTGGTGGCCTCTCGGATCCGAGCGTTGGGTTTAGGCGTGAAAATGATTGGGCGTAATGAGTGG
>JBHEMC010000232.1:0-571 GCA_046262775.1 Pyrinomonadaceae bacterium
GCGCATGACGAGTTGTGCTTCGATTTGCGCGACAGTATCCATCGCCACACCTACCAGAATCAGCAGGCTGGTGCCGCCAAAATAAAACTGATAACCCATGCCCGTGGGAATCCATCCCAGGCCGGGCGTGGTGCTGACAAAAGATTCAAGCCACGTTCCGATGAACGGCAATCGCGCAACCTTGAAACCGCTCAACATGAACTGCGGCAGGAAAGCCACCATCGCCAGGTAAATCGCGCCGACAAAAGTCAGGCGCGTAAGAATCGTGTTCAGATATTCCGAAGTCGCGCGGCCCGGTCGAATGCCAGGCATGAAGCCGCCGTGCTTCCGCAGATTGTCCGCCACCTCTTCCACGTTGAAAACGATCGAAACGTAGAAAAAGGTGAAGAAAATAATGAGCGAAAGGAAGATCAGCTCGTAATACGGATCGCCTGCGTGAAAGAGCGTAAAGAAGCTGAAAACTTTTCCGTACCAGTTCCCCGGATTCTTCGGCGGAAAAGCCGAGAACAAACTCTGCGGCATCGACAAGACTGAAGACGCGAAAATCACTGGGATGACACCACCCATGTTC
>JBHEMC010000233.1:0-566 GCA_046262775.1 Pyrinomonadaceae bacterium
GCGGTGCGCTTGAGCCCGGCGCGCTGGATGTGCCGGAGGAAAACTTCCTGCTCTTCCGTCAACGTCTCACTCATCTCGTTCTCCGTCGAGGCTAAGACTACTGTCACGCGGTAGGGACAGTTTAACAGACCGCGCGCCGCACTGTGAAGAAGTTGGAGCGCGCTGCCGCGGCGTGCTATCTTCGACGCCACGGTGCCGGGGTGGCGAAATGGCAGACGCAACGGACTTATTCATTTGAGCGCGTCGGCGGGAAACCCCGACGTGGATGGAGTCAAAGTCGGCGAACCCTTAACAGGTCACAGGCTGATGGCAACGCCGAGCTAAGGCTGGATCGGTTTTTCGATCCGGCAAAGTGTAGAGACGAGACGGCTCCCTCCTAAACGTCCCGCGAGGACGCATGGAGAAGGCATCGCCCAGACCACAAACCCGTTTGATTGCGAATTGTGGATTGCGGAATGCGGATGGAAAGAATAATCCGTCTTTCTAATCCGCAATCCGAATTCCGCAATCCGCAATCGGCAGGGGCGGCGAAAGTCGTAGTGGTAAGAAAATCCGTAGGTCGAAAG
>JBHEMC010000234.1:0-563 GCA_046262775.1 Pyrinomonadaceae bacterium
AAGTTTGACCAGATTCTGACGGAGTTTGTGGGCGCGAATGCGACTCATGGACCACTCGCGGGCCGGCCATCTCCGGATCTGCCTGAAGTTCAATTGCGTGTGGGCGTGCGCGGCGCAGATCGGAACGCGGTAGAGAGGTTTACTAAGGAAATCGCTCCGTTGGTGCTGACTGGACCGCCCGGCGTTACGGGGTTTGCCGGCGGCCGGCCTAAGGTTGAAGAGATTGTCGCTTACTGGCCGGCGCTAATTCCGAAGACGGAGATTGTGCCGCGCGTCGAAGTGATTGAAGCGTAGGCTCGGGTCGAGACTTCTTTGATTTGAGATTACATTCGTTGAGATAGCGGACCTGTCCACCGAAGCAGCGCGGGCACAACCGGGGTCCCCAGCGGGGCAGCCCCGCTGGGATGGACAGGTACCCTCTCTGAATAGGTCAGTAGGGAAGGCGGAGTTTCTAAGAGCTCGGCTTGGTACCCGGTAGCCATGCAAGGTTTGCCACGCTTTGGCTGGAGTCTAATCAAAAATGCATGTTCAATTGGTAAAACTCGCGCACGCCCGCTCTGGTG
>JBHEMC010000235.1:0-554 GCA_046262775.1 Pyrinomonadaceae bacterium
ACTTCGCCAACTGAAAGGAGTTTCCCCAATGCCTACCCCCGGCGCAGTATTACCCGACCATGAACGCCGAAAGTATCCGCGCTATTACGTCAACACGCGGCTGACGCTGGCAATCGAGGACGAAAGTTTGAAGGAATCGATTGGACTGGGTGAACCAGCCGACATCAGCCTTGGCGGCTTGCGGGTTTGTAATCTGCCCGCTTGTCCCAACGTGCGAGTCGGCGATCAATTGGGATTGTTGCTAATCGATCAGGAAGAAGCGCTTTCATTACGCGGCGAGGTGGTCCATCATGCTACGCCGGACACATTTGGCGTGGAGTTTCGCAGCGTAACGCCGAACGACCAGCGAGCTGTGGGCAGTATCATTGCCAGGCTCTACAGCTAACCAATTCAAAGAGTGCGCGAACACGATACTAAAGAGATAGCAGGTGTGGCCGCGAAAGTTGCTGCCGACGCGTCCTGGCCGCAGACGCGAGTAGTACTGCGCGTCATTTTTATTATTTTGATCGTGGCGCTGCTGCTCTGGATAATCGTAAAACTGACCGGCGTTATTC
>JBHEMC010000236.1:0-548 GCA_046262775.1 Pyrinomonadaceae bacterium
GTTCACCGATCATACGTTGCGGCTCATAAGCACGCATCGTCTGCGAAGCGTATGGGATCTCGTCGTCGTCACTGCTCAGTGCAGCAGCCAGACCATAGCCCACGAAAAACCCCACGCCGGCGGCCCCAAGACTCCAGGCAACCGGTTGTTTCTTGAAATGTTCACGCCAATCGAGCGCGTCCTTTACGTTTTCATATTGCTGCGCCACGTTGTCCTTGATCTCAGTCACCGTATTGGTTATCGAGTCTCGTGCCTCTTCCATGCGGCGCTGCAACGCCGCCTTCGATGGATCTGCATCTTCAGTTTCGCGCGCGCGCGCGAGTCCTAAATTTCGTTCTTCAGCCATTGCTTATCCTTTCTCAGTTCTGCAACTGTCCGGTCGGGCACAAGGCTCTGCTTAGCGAGACGGCTCTTCATAGTAGAGACAATTATTCCGCCCACGATCAGATAGAGCACACCCGCCGCCAGAAAACCGATGGCGTACCGGGGAGCCTGGCTGATGTCGACGCCGGCAAGCAGGACTGATATGCCAAATGCGACCGCAACGT
>JBHEMC010000237.1:0-546 GCA_046262775.1 Pyrinomonadaceae bacterium
ATCATCCTCCGTGAACGTGCGGCCTGCCACCACCTTGGTGCCCATCGCCTCAAAGAATCCCGACGTGACGATGCGAATGCGGCTTGTTGGTAGCCGGTCAGGATCGTTCGCACCGGTGAAGAAGTCGACAATGGTGGTGTTGTCGCGCTCAGCTTCCATGGGAAAGGTGGCGGCGGCGCCAACAGGCGCATCGCCAGCCGCTCCTCTGATCCGGTTACTGTGCGGGCACCATCCACTTGAACAGCGGCGAATACGCCTGGAGCATCACCAGGATGCCCACGATAGAGGCCAGTAGCACGCTGTGCCAGACCACGAACTTGAAGATATCCGCTTCGGTGCCGACCCGCTCCGTTGCCGCCGTCGCAACGCAGATGCTCTGGGCGTCGATCATCTTGCCCATCACGCCGCCGGTGCTGTTGGCGGTGGCGAGCAGAATTTTCGCCTGGTCGGACGACAGGTGGTGGAGCGGTCCACCGGAGGCGGCCAGCCGGTCTGCCGTGATGGTCTGCAGACTGCCGAACAGGGCGTTCGACGAGGTGTCCGAAC
>JBHEMC010000238.1:0-539 GCA_046262775.1 Pyrinomonadaceae bacterium
CCCAGATACCTTTGCCGCAAGCATACGCAAGGAGTTGACGGACCACCCTAAATCGACAACAAGCCCAGGTTGAGCAGGTGACGATACAGGCTGGTTCCTTCCGGAATGCGGAAGGCCCGTTGGCTCCGCCGATGCAGATTTCGGCTCTTGCTTGGCCTTTTGGCTCAGCTTCTGTCTCAGAAGAGAGAGTGTCGGCGGTATGAGCCGCTTGTCCGTCGTGGGAATTTCTTCCAATCGGTCCTCCCTTCCTCTTACAGCAGCACGTATCTGGCAGGGCCCCTTCGCTCCACGGACATTACTCCGCTTCCACGCTACTACGAACCCCGCCGACTCCCGACCCGAGCCGTACGAGAGGTTATGTATTCCCCCTCGCCGTTGAGCAGCGCGCCCACTCGGTCGGGTCTCCCAGGTTCCTGGTGGCTCGTTCCACGCGCGCCGCCCCCAATCACCCCGGGGAGTGCGACAGCTGCGTGCCCATTGCTTCGCTGTCGCTGGCAGGCTTCACCCCAATCCGGCGGGCTGGCCACTCCCATTTGTGT
>JBHEMC010000239.1:0-529 GCA_046262775.1 Pyrinomonadaceae bacterium
GTTGTTCGCGAAGTGACGGCGCTGGGCTTGAAAGAAGCCAAGGATCTCGTTGAAGCGGCTCCGAAGGCAGTCAAAGAAGGCGTTTCCAAAGAAGAGGCCGAAACTATCAAGACGAAGCTGACCGACGCGGGCGCGACCGTCGAAGTTAAATAAGGCTCCAGGTATCGAGTGCCAGGTGCCGGTGATTTGAACCGGCACCCGACATCTGACACCCGGCCAGTCATTCGCTTGACACTCATCGTTGCAGTGGGTAAGTTGGGAGAGTATTGAGGGCGCTGGCATTACTCCCAAAAAAATCGACAAAGAAGCAATCGCTTTTTGCCAAATAAGCGGTCAGGGCATTGTGCGCTCTGACCGCGCTTCGGCATTTTCACGGCTTTAAGGGCTCAGCTGTCAGCTATCAGCAAGTTGACGTTGAGCATCGTTGACACTGTACCCCGTTTTCATCGAGCCGATAGCTGGTAGCTGACAGCTATTGTTAAGGAACTTATTCATGCAAGGAAATCTACTTCAAGCAGTGAGCACGGGA
>JBHEMC010000240.1:0-282 GCA_046262775.1 Pyrinomonadaceae bacterium
GTACGAAGGGTATGTTCAGGAAACGAACCGGCTCAACGAACGGATCCAGGAGTTTCTCAGGGATGGGAAAGTCGATCAGGAAGAGATGCCGGCCTACGCGGAGCTCACGCGCCGATTGGGCTTTGAGTACAACGGAATGGTGCTCCACGAATACTATTTCGGCAATCTTACCCGTAACCCGCTGAGCGGGCCCGAGAGGAGCTCAGCGTTCCGGAAGGCCGCGGAGCAGAGCTGGGGCAGCTATGAGATCTGGAAAGCCGACTTCGCCAGCATCGGAAAGAT
>JBHEMC010000240.1:292-528 GCA_046262775.1 Pyrinomonadaceae bacterium
GGCTATTTGCTATCAGAACCCAGCCAACGGCAGGTTGTCGAATCACTGGATTACGTTGCATGAGATCGGCAATGTGGCGGGCTTCACGCCGATCCTGGTCATGGACGTTTGGGAGCACGCGTTCATGTTCGACTACAAGCCGGCCGAACGCGGCAAATACATCGAAGCATTCTTCGCCAACACCGACTGGGCCATCATCGAGCAGCGCCTACACGGCCACGCCCGCGCATACGCCG
>JBHEMC010000241.1:0-526 GCA_046262775.1 Pyrinomonadaceae bacterium
ACTGGAAAAGGAACAGCAGGAAACCGGACAGCGTATTTTGAGCGACGGCGAAGGCGCTTTGAAGTCGGATGAGATGGGCGAGCTGCGAATGTCGATCGACGCGGTCGAGCGTCTCGGTCGCCAACTCACCACTGCGATGATGAGACAGCCGACGGAAGAGGCCGACAAAGAAGATTGAGCAAGACGCGCAGTTTTCGATAAAATTGCGCCAGCGGTCAGTGGCTTGCCGCCAACGCGGCAGATTGCTGGCCGCTCGTTTCAACAGATGATTTATGCCGAATAACAAACGCGATTATTACGAAGTTTTGGGAGTGAGTCGCACAGCGACTGAGCAGGATTTGAAAAGCGCCTATCGCAAACTGGCGCACCAGCATCACCCTGACAAAAACCCGAACGACACAAACGCCGAAGAAAGATTCAAGGAAGCGGCGGAAGCCTACAGCGTTCTCGCTGATCCCGAACAGCGCAGCCGTTACGATCGCTTCGGACACGCGGGTGTGTCGAGTGCGGCCAGCGCAGCATGGGG
>JBHEMC010000242.1:0-525 GCA_046262775.1 Pyrinomonadaceae bacterium
GTAGAAAGCGCGCCACCATGATCAGCGCGACGGAACGGCTCGACCCAGTCAGTTGCAGCGCAATCGTGTAGACGGCGATCGTGTCGAACCAATCGCCCATCTGACTGACGACCTGGCCCAGCCAAAGCGTACGGAAGCCCGGATTGCCGCGCAGCAACTCGAGGTAGCCGACCGGCCGAGCGTTCTCGACGCTTTGATCGATACTTTTTGTGCGCTTCATCGAAAAATTGGAGGGAGCGTGAAAGGTGCACTGTCACACCGAACGTTGTCAACCAGAGTTTTCATTTTGACTTATCAGTTTGAAGCGATTGACCGAATCATGAATCAACGCAGACGTCACAGTTTTTGATCTTCACAAATTCCTTAGTCTTTTACGCAACCGCGACGAACTAAGTTGCGGCACGGCCATTGTTAATACGATGGCGCGGCTAGGAGGCGTCAACCGCTACCGGGCCCACCGCACTGGGTCCGCTAGCCGCGAAAAGTTTGAGTCTCGAATGCGCGATTTGTTGATTGTCACTACAC
>JBHEMC010000243.1:0-523 GCA_046262775.1 Pyrinomonadaceae bacterium
GTTGTCGCGCAGAATCTTCAGGTTGTCGCCGAAGTAGAGAGTGTTTTCAGCCATGGGGTCGGCGCGGATTATATCTCAGTTGGCAACTAAGCCCGCATCAGCTACTGAAAACGGGAAACGTCGAACGTAGACGAGAGTCTGCGTTACCTGGATTGTGGGAACTGAAACGGGAACCAATGCGAAGAAACTGGATTTTCCGAGAAAATGAGGAAGGACTTGGTGCCGAAGGGGGGACTCGAACCCCCACGAGTTGCCTCACACGCCCCTCAAACGTGCGCGTCTGCCAGTTCCGCCACTTCGGCATGAAGTGAGTTTAGAGGGCTCGGCCATTATAGCCGCATCCGATTCAAAAACCGCCCGAACCTACTTGCTCGCTGCGGGTGATGCTGCCGGCGCCGCCGGTGAAGACTGCTGCGCCGGAGTCGGTGTGGGTGTTGCCACAGGTGCGCTTTCAGGTACTGACTGCAACACTGATCGTGAGCCACTCAAGATCGGCAAACCGAGCGCGAGCGCAATCAACATA
>JBHEMC010000244.1:0-522 GCA_046262775.1 Pyrinomonadaceae bacterium
GCATGTAATTCGAGCAGGCATAGTTCCACTGCTCACGGGCGAGCACTTGTAGCAGAAAAGCATGAGAAGGCCGTAGCAGGATGTTGCCATTTTTTTGGCGCTAAACGTCGGGCGTGTGGTCGGCTTTGCCGCCGGATGTGAGGTGGTGTCCGCCGCGCCTGGAAAGACGCGTTTGGCGGAGCCCGAACTCTTAGGGTTAGCTTTCGGCGAGGCAAGTCACGCCGCACATCCGGCGGCACAGCCGTTCCCGTCGAACGGTTTTGGACAACAATGCGAAGGCTCGTCTATTCGGCTTTGCCGCCGGATGTGCGGCGGTGGCTATGCGCCGCCGTAGATGACTCTTAGGTTTTGGGCTGCGCCCTTCGATTGGCAAGCTCAAAACAAGGGCGCAGCCCGGAGCTTTATGCATGCTGCCGGCGGGGCGTAGCCACCGCCGCACATCCGGCGGCAAAGCCGAACTGACGTACGGACAATTTGACCGCGAAGCTATTGCGAACCGAAAAGGACAGAACAGCCTATTTC
>JBHEMC010000245.1:0-518 GCA_046262775.1 Pyrinomonadaceae bacterium
ATGGTAGCCATCGAACGGTCTGGTTACCGCGGCGGCGCGAATCATTCAACCATCGCCGGACCAATTTGTCAGTACCACCTGCGGTAGCGGGTGGCTGGTCTTCACGCTCCCGCCGGTCGCGTCCAACGATTTGTTGGGCGTAGCCGATATTAAGCCCTATCCGTTCTTGTCGACTGCCGTTTCCACAATTTTTCTGATCCTCTTACCATACGTGGCAAAGATCAGAATGGTAAAAATAATGCCGATGAACCCAGAAACAAGATAGAGGTACGCTAGTCTTGCGTTCGATGACGCCAAAACAAACCCGTAAACGAGAATAATGATTGACAATACCAAGGTTGAACCATGGATGGCAGTTAGCTCTAGGCCAAAAGGTGAAAACGGGTTGCTCCTTACCTCGCCAAGTATGTCTGAAACAAAAGACTCGTAGTCTTTGACGCCAACGTAGTCCGGCTGACGTAACTGTTTTTTTGTCTTTCTCAAATATGTGCCGATTACTACTATGCGAAGCATTAGGT
>JBHEMC010000246.1:0-517 GCA_046262775.1 Pyrinomonadaceae bacterium
GGAAGGGGTCAAGCCGCAGCGCGACCCCGCTCCAGCCTGCACCTCCTTCCAACCTCACCCGGTGAACACTTCAACTCATCAAATTCAATTCACAACTCAGGGAGGTGATTCTTTAGCCTGGGAGGAAGGCTTAATGAAAGTTGAGGCGGGGTCGCGCGGCGCTTGACCCCTTCCTGACCTGCGAATCCGGGTGAATCACGCGGTGCAAGTGGAGGTGGATGGCGATGAAAGTTGAGGCGGGGTCGCGCGGCGCTTGACCCCTTCCTGACCTGCAAATTTCTGTGAGTTTCTGACCCGCGAATTTGTGGGGATTGAATCGCTAATTGCTGCAATCAATTTTTCAGAGTTCCGGCGATCTGTTTGAGGGGCTGGTCCGAACGGCGACCGGCGAGAAGCAAGTACGAGTAAAGTGCCATCCCTGTTAAGGTGGCAATCGTAATTTTGATTTTGGGACTGATTGGCGCTGGAGAAATAAAACCTTCAATCGTTCCTGCGAGCACCAGGAGCACAGCTACAC
>JBHEMC010000247.1:0-511 GCA_046262775.1 Pyrinomonadaceae bacterium
GTCCCCACCGGCTTCCGGGGACACTGTCCGGCGCCGCCGGCGGGGACTGTCCCCACCGGCTCGGGCGGGCATCGGCCGCCTGAGCCGTGGCTCCCGTGATCGACTTCGTCGTCGGAGACATCACCGACCACCGCGTCGCCGCGATCGTGAACGCCGCGAACTCGCGCCTCGCAGGGGGTGACGGCGTCGACGGGGCGATCCACCGCGCCGGCGGTCCGTCGATCCTGGAGGAGTGCCGT
Source organism: Pyrinomonadaceae bacterium (assembly GCA_046262775.1). GTDB lineage: Bacteria > Acidobacteriota > Blastocatellia > Pyrinomonadales > Pyrinomonadaceae > PSRF01. Next base: position 240 of record JBHEMC010000247.1, read on the forward strand.
CAACTCGGCGGCTGCGTGCCCGGTCCGGGCGTCGGTGATCGTGGCGATGATGTTGCCCGCTTCGGGTTCGGTGAGACGGTAGAGAAGCCCACCGGTGAGGCCGTGTTCTCCTGCTTTGCCGTTGCCGGCGGTCACGGTGCCGGTGGCATCAACGCACAGGTGAGCGCCGACGGGTGTGCCGTGGAGGTTGATGAGCACGATGCCGAGGCGCCCACCAACCGTCGCGATTGCTTCGGCCCGACCCGATTGGGTTGGGCTGATGTGGTCGACGA
>JBHEMC010000248.1:0-507 GCA_046262775.1 Pyrinomonadaceae bacterium
ATGGTGCATCACGGGCGGGCTTCCTAATTCCTAATTCCTAATTCCTAATTCAACATTCCGAGGACGGGCGCACTTCGTGCGGCAGGAAGCCGAATTAGGAATTAGGAATTAGGAATTAGGAAAGGAGAGGGCTGAATTGGTGCGAAAGGGGGGACTCGAACCCCCACGGCAGTGAAGCCACTGGCTCCTGAAACCAGCGCGTCTACCAGTTCCGCCACTTTCGCACGAGGAAAAAATCGCAGTGGGATGGCGATTCTAAATTCAACAGGTGGAATGTCAATCGCAGGTTCGATATTCCAGAGAACGATGCTTCCAACGGCGGAACGAAACGACTATTCTGGGCTGGCGAGCGAACGGGATTCTTCGATGTCTCTCCCTACCACGGACGTGGCAACTCCCAATCTGCTTCTGGTTCCAAAGGAGAAGGTTTCCAACGAGATCTGGAACCTGCCGAATTCGCTGACTCTCTTCCGGATCTTTCTGGTCCCCATCCTCGTGGTCGTCCTC
>JBHEMC010000249.1:0-506 GCA_046262775.1 Pyrinomonadaceae bacterium
GCCTTGAAGCGCTCGATCTCTTCCTTGAGCTCGATCTCGCGCTCGCGCAGGAAAACGGCTTTCTCGAAGTCTTTGTCCGAAATCGCCTTCTTCATCTCTTTGACGATCGAGCGGATCTCGGACTCGAGCCGCCGCAGGTTCTGCGTGTCGGCCACGCGCCTCAACTTCACCTTCGCACCCGCCTCATCGAGGATGTCGATGGCCTTGTCGGGGAAGAAGCGATCGGTGATGTAGCGGTTCGATTGATACACCGCCGAACGAATGGCCGTGTCGCTGTACTTGACCTTGTGGAACGCCTCGTAGCGCTCCTTCACGCCTTCGAGGATCTGCAGCGTCTCGTCCTCGCTCGGCGGATTCACATTGATGGCCTGGAAACGCCGCAGCAGCGAACGATCCTTTTCGATATAGCGACGGTACTCGCGAATCGTCGTCGCACCGATGCAGGAGATCTCGCCGCGCGACAACGCCGGCTTCAGAATATTCGCGGCATCGAGCGACCCCTCCGC
>JBHEMC010000250.1:0-505 GCA_046262775.1 Pyrinomonadaceae bacterium
GTTGAAGATGGCCCCGCCCGTCCCGCCGTAAGGGCTCGTGCCCGAGGCGAGGATGGGGCGGAACGAGGTGCTCGTGGCGAAGCCCCCGAGCGCGTCTATCGAGTCGCTGGCGATGTTGCCGGGGAAGATGGGGTCGCAGTTGCCGCAGTCGTAGAACGGCGTGAAGCCCGTGCCGCTCTTGGCGAACATGTTCCAAGAGAGCTGCCAGCCGCCGAGCGTCTGGTCGAGCCACGGCGCGGCGTCGCCGCCGAACCTGTGCCCCTTGCCGAACGGCAGGTCGACCAAGCCGTAGGCGATGAAGCGGTGGCGCGAGACGAAGGCGTCGCGGCTGAAGTCGTTGCCGGGGTTGAACTGGTTGTAGACCGTCCCGCCCAGAGACGAGTTGCCCGTGTCGAGGCCGCTGCCCTTCTGGTCAAGGAGCGTGTAGCTCACGTTGAAGGTGAACCCTTGCGCGAAGCGGCGGTTGACCTCGAACTGCATCGCGTGCGAGCGCCCCGTCCCTATG
>JBHEMC010000251.1:0-504 GCA_046262775.1 Pyrinomonadaceae bacterium
GCTCACGCAGGTCGGCGGCGACCTGACCGAGCTGCTCGAGCGCGCGGAGGCGGACCTCGTGCTCAACGCCGTCGTCGGCTTCGCTGGCTTGCCGGCGACGCTCTGGGCACTCGAGCACGGGGTCGACCTCGCGCTCGCGAACAAGGAGAGCCTGGTCGCGGCGGGCGAGCTCGCACTCGCCGCGAAGCAGCGCGGCGGCGGGCTGCTGATCCCCGTCGACAGCGAGCACTCGGCGCTCTTCCAGTGCCTCGAGGGCCGCGATCCCGCCTCCGTCGACTCGTTCGTGCTGACCGCGTCCGGGGGGCCGTTCCGCGGGCGCTCTCGGGACGAGCTTCGGGACGTCACGCCCGAGGAGGCGCTCGAACATCCGACCTGGAGCATGGGCCCGAAGATCACGGTGGATTCCGCCACCCTCGCGAACAAGGGGCTCGAGCTGATCGAAGCGCATTTCCTCTTCGGCGCGCCGTACGACCGGATCGAGGTCGTCGTCCATCCGACCTCGAC
>JBHEMC010000252.1:0-502 GCA_046262775.1 Pyrinomonadaceae bacterium
GTTATGCGACGCTTACGCCTGCGGCCAGGCGGCATCGGCCGAAGATGCCCTGCGCCAACTGCGCGAAAGTCGTTATCAGTTAATCATCAGCGACATCACCATGAGCGGCATGAGCGGGCTCGAAATGATCCCGCATGTAAAGGCCATCTCTTCGGAAACCGTCATTGTGATGATCAGCGGTATGCAGACAATCGAGAGTGCCATCAATGCTCTGCGACTTGGCGCTTTCGATTACCTGATGAAGCCTTTCGACCTGCGCCAGGTGGAGGCGGCCATTGCGCGCGCGTACGAACATCACGAACTGATCGTCGCCAAGCAGCGTTACGAAAATCATTTGGAGGAATTGGTCGATCAGCGCACGGCGGAATTGGACAAGGCGCTGGGTTCGCTCGAGAACGCTTATCGATCCACTTTGCGCGCTTTGACTGCAGCGCTGGAAACGCGCGACGCAGAGACTCATGGCCATTCCGAGCGCGTCGTTACTTTCAGTTTACGTCTGGGC
>JBHEMC010000253.1:0-501 GCA_046262775.1 Pyrinomonadaceae bacterium
GCTATGCTCTACAACCTCACTGGCGGCTCGATGCCTCTCATTGGCGTCGGCGGAATCTTCAGCGCGCAAGACGCGTGGGAGATGATCAGCGCAGGTGCCAGCCTGGTCCAGGTCTATACAGGTCTTATTTACGAGGGGCCAGCAATCGCCAGGAATATTAATGAAGGTCTGCGCCGCCTTGTCTCAAGCGAGGGCTTTGTATCGTTGGACGAGGCGGTAGGTTGCCGGGCCGCGGAATGGGCGAGATGAGCCGCCGCCTCGTATCCGCAGTTTTGTATAGAGAGCGGACTTGTCCGCCTTGTAAAGCAAACTGTTAGTTTGCTTCGAGTTTGGTTACATCTCAACTTGAAAGCAATCGAGCCGAAGCAAACTAACAGTTTGCTTTACAAGGCGGACGCCACAAAGAGTGTTGCGCGAGCAATTATCTGATGGAACGATATGAATACGAAGAACAAATTAATCGTAGCGCTTGATGTTAAGAATGCGGGCGACGCGCAAAGG
>JBHEMC010000254.1:0-501 GCA_046262775.1 Pyrinomonadaceae bacterium
GACTTGCACTGCTCGCCTCAATCCTACCTCGCTCTCGATCAGCATAGCGGCCTGCAGAAATGCCAAGGCCCGGATGTGCTCTCCCCTTCACATCCGGGCCTCGAACAAGGTCGCTAATTTTTCAACCAGCAACCGGGCTCATTAAAGTGATCTTAGTAACGACGATATCGATCGCGAATCTTGTAGGTGTAGACGGCCGCGCCGGCGCCGCCGGTTACCGCACCGATTATCGCGCCCTTTTTGCCGCCAATCATGCCACCCAGCAATGCTCCGGCCACCGCGCCCCCCGCGGTAGTTAGCTTGTCCCGGTGTCTCTGCCAAACTGAGCGGTTGTCATAGCGTAGTAATCGCGGTAAACGGTTTGGTCGTTCCGGTAGACGCTGCCGCCATAGCGTGAATCGTAGCCAGTGTTGCGATCATATCGAGTATCATAACGAGAATAAGTAGTTTGCGCGTTTGTGCGGCGGCATCGTGTCTGCGCTGCAGCAGGCAGGGCAGTCA
>JBHEMC010000255.1:0-501 GCA_046262775.1 Pyrinomonadaceae bacterium
GTACATAGGCTCCGGCTGGGGCAGGCCGCCGCGCGGTTGAACCGTGCACGACTAAGCATGGCCGTGCGCCAGCTGGAGAATGCAAGATTAAAAAGGTAAAAGGCAAAAGCGGAGTGTGGCATCCACGCTTTTACCTTTTTAATTTTTCCTTTTGCCTTGTTAGAATGTAGTCCCCCTATGATTACACCTGGAACATCGCTGCTTAATTACCGCATCCTCGAAAAGATAGGAGCCGGCGGACAGGGCACGGTTTATAGAGCGCTCGATAAAAAGCTGGGGCGCACCGTGGTCATCAAAGTTCTGCCGCCGGAGTTGACGACCAGGGAAGCCAACCTCAAGCGCTTTGAGCGTGAAGCAAGACTTGCCTCGGCACTCGATCATCCAAACATCTGCACTATCTTCGATCTCAACCAGGCTGAAGGTCTTCACTTCATAGTCATGCAGTCCGTCGAGGGAAAGAACGTGCGCCAGCTCGTGGCGGGTCGCCCGCTTGAATTAAAG